>JAYSWT010000001.1:0-2586 GCA_043717905.1 bacterium
CTTTTTGAAACATGTCGAATGAATTTAAATTGTTCTGGGTCAGTTGTAATTCAACCTATGGGAGTAGCTGTTTAATCGTCTTACATGCTGCTAGCACACGGGAGAAAAAAAAGCAATTGAAATAAATTTGAATAACTTATTGCGCAAATGATGTATTGCATAAAGTGACCAAAACTTGATACTTAAGCTTCTAGATGTGGCCTAGACACAAACAGTCTAGGGCACGATTTATTTATGACACATTTTCCTAGATATATAGGTCCTCTAAGGACCCTAGAGAAAAATCTTACCAACGACTGCCAACATATAAGGCTTAAACGAAGCACAGCCACATAGCAATTCACACTACGAAGAGCTTGGCTTTCATGGCTGGGGTTCGCTGTAAGCCTTAGTTGAACGGAAGCTTCGGTAGTTTCCCTCTATGGAATTTTAATTGAGATGAGCGTGGATTTGTAACGGGATGATTTGCTCACTTGGCAAAGCGTTAAGTATTTTTCAAAGGGAAATTCATTACCATGAAAGCAGACTCTAAGCATTAAACAAAATCTGATCATCATTTCGCGAGTATTTTTATTTGTTGAGCAATATGTTGTCGTTCCCATCATTTTTGAGGTAGCGGTTTTTATAGTTAAGCAACTTGTTGGAGTGTAAGAGAGATGTTTCCACCAAGTGGTGGAGCGTTGGCAGCAAAGAAGCGGATAGTGTGCATGCGCCCGGTGAGGCAACAGGGACAGGCATCGGCATCAAAGCCCATCGCTTCACGAGCCACCTGCTTCCAATCCATTTTTACTTTTGGTACGATAGAGATGCCCATCTTCATCTGCTGCATCTTTAGTTTTGACTTAGCCCTGTTGGCCAGGATTCCGTAATGACGGATCTTCATAAACCCCGGAGGAAGAATATGCAAACAGAATCGTCTTAGAAACTCACAGGCATCAAGGGTCATCAGCTTCTGCACTCCGCCCTGCCGGTAGTCTTTGTAGGAGAAGTGTATTTTTCCATCCACAATAGATTTAATTCTATGGTTAGAGATGGCGATGCGGTGCGTGTATCGTCCCAAATATTCAATCACCTGCTTGGGCCCTGCGAAAGGTTGCCGTGCATCTATTACCCAATCATTTTTGTAGAGCCTGTTGATGAAGTCCTTGGAGAGCGGGATATTTTCCGTGCTACAAAAAGCCTTGAGCATTTCCATAAATTTCCCTCTGAACACACGGCTCATAATTTTACTGGGAAAGAGAAATTTTCCTTTGCTGGCCGTGAACCTCCAATGTCCTGACTTGGTAATTCCGCCACCAGGAATGATAGCATGCACATGAGGATGTAACCACAGTTGTTGGCCCCATGTGTGCAGCACACTGATCATCCCCATCTTAACGCCCAGGTGTTTATCCTCCTCACCCAGTTGCATCACCGTTTGCCGGCTGGCCTGAAACAGTATATTATAGAGTTGCTCCGGATGTGCCAGGCACAAGGCATTCAACTGTTCCGGCAGCGTGAACACCACATGGAAGTAAGGCACGGGCAACAGGTCTTTCTGTCGCTCCAATATCCAACGCTCGCGGTTAGTACCCTGACACTTGGGGCAATGCCGGTTGCGGCACGAGTTGTATGAGATGCGCTCGTGCCCACAGCCATCGCACCGGTCAACATGTCCACCCAATGCCTGGGTTCGACATTTAACAATAGCGTTTAAAGTTCGCTGATGCTGCTTGAGCGGATTATGCTGTTGAATGAATGGCGCACCATGCAGGCGGATAACATCGGCCAACTCGTGAGCTGGCCTTGACACAACGTTCATAGCTGGCCATACAAACTGTCGAGAGGACTATGCGCCAACCGGGGCTTCACCTGTGCGATGTGCAGGTAAACGATGGTAGTTTGAATATTACTATGACCCAGCAATCGCTGAATAGAATAGATGTCCACACCATCTTCGAGCAAGTGCGTGGCGTAACTATGGCGCAGCGTGTGCATGGATACATCCTTCTGAATAGATGTTTTAGCCAGCGCTTCATTGACAATATACTGGATGCTCCGCTGTCCCATCGGTTCACCGGGGGTTAGCCCTTCAAACAGATACGTTTTAGGTTTGACTTCAGCGAGATAGAGTGTGAGTTTTTCTGCAATGATTTTGGAGAGCGGCACATAGCGGTCTTTTTTTCCTTTGCCCATACGCACATGGATCTGCATGCGCTGCCTATCCACATCAGCACATTTGATGAGACGCAATTCATTCATGCGCAACCCTGCGCTGTAGGCGAAGGCCAGCAGGAAGCGATGTTTGAGAGAGCGTGGTGCTTTGAATAATTCCTTGCACTCTTGTTTGGCCAGCACGGTGGGCAGCGACTGTTTTCTTTTGAGTGGCGGCATGCGCAGGGCAGCAGCCTCGTTTCCAAAGACACGGAACCAATAGCGTAGCCCATGAACGGTCTGCTTGAAATACCCTTCCGATTTTCCTTCATGCACACTGATGCGATACAGGTAGGAGTTGATCTCATCGGTGGAGACCATGTGGGGCACGATGCCGAAATGCAAGGCCAGTTGCGCTATGTTGCGGCCGTAGTTGGTGGCCAGGCTCGTGCT
>JAYSWT010000002.1:0-2579 GCA_043717905.1 bacterium
AGTGACTTCCTCGTAACAGTAGCGCACCTTTCGCAAACAGAATAACTGCAAAAAGAGTGATGACTGCGACGCTCGCTGCTAGTACTTTTTTCATACTCCTATAGTATCATTACGCACCCCATGGCGTCAGATGCAATATACTGCTAGTCGAATGATTAATAAACAAGACGCGCCGCCGCGCGTCTTGGAACGTCTTCCCTTCAGGGGAAATGCTCGTCGATCTTCATGTGCAGCAAATCCAGATCTGCGGGCTTGGTGAAGTACTCATGCACACCAGGTGGATTTTCAGGCCCAGTCTTTTGCATGCCACTGATCATGAACACCTTGATATGCGCAAGCGTTGGCTTGGTCTTGATTTCCAGAGCAAGCTGAAGTCCATCCATCAGTGGCATGTTCCGGTCGGTGATGACCAAATCGAAGCCTGTTTCGCTGGCAAGGCGCTCTCGGGCATACAGGCCATCGCTGTCCGAGATGACTTGCTCGAAACCCAGTACCTCAAGCCATCGAACCATCGCTGTCCTGAGTGACTTGTCATCGTCAACAACCAAAATCCTCGTCTTTGGGTTCACGGCAGACTCCTTCAAAGTTAGTCTAATTTCTATCCTCTGCTTTTCACTTGCACCTGTCAAGAAAGCGGAGGAACTCTATCGATGAGCACATAGAGGCTCGCGAGCAACTCTTCTTTTGCTTTGGGATCTATGCCTTCATCATTGCTTGCTTGTAAAATTGCTGCATCAAGACAAATAGTTGCCATCTTAATAATGAGTTGCAGTCCGCCAATAGAATTTTTTGGAAGCTGAGCTTCCAACTCGCTGCGATAGGCAAGATACGGTGTGAGATTGTTTGGATCTTCTTTTAATAATGCAACGACTCGTTCGTGGGTTAGTTTTTCTTGTTCTTTATCGCCTGGAGATTTTTCACTCATACAAAAAAAGCATACCTCTCCACCAGTAAAATTCAAACTGATTAAAAACAGCCCGCAATTTCTTGCGGGCTGTACTTCTAGAGATTAACCTCATTACGAGAAAATTGTTCACACTTCGTGACCGTGCCGTCACCGGCAATGGTGAGCTTGGTTATGTCAGTCGAGACCAGAAACAAAAGCCAAGTTCCATTGTTTTTTTCTTGGGCGGCAACAAAACGATTGCGTGCTTCTTCATTCGCATCGAACATGATGGAAAGCTCTGGGTTCTCTGTCCCTGGAGTACGCTCTTCTGAATAGATCCAGAAACACCACTTACCGCTGTCTGCTCTTCTGTCGATTGAGAGTGTCAGTTTTCGGTAGGAGGAAGCGATTGGGTAGAGCGATTGAATGCTTGTCCCATGATCGGCAACGAAGACAGGAAGTGTCTTGCCGGAGCTTGGGTTGTACATCCTTCCTATGCCACAAGACATGCCCAGGCGAGGGATTGAGTTTGCCATAGCGGAACCTTCTTTCTTTGTTGTATGCAGTAACAGGAACTTTCGCTCTTAAGCTACGTCGAGTTGCTCATAATTGCAAGGATATATGGAATTTTATACCTACAGCGTTTGCAAAAAAGATAGCGTATAATGAAATAATTAGGAGCACTTAATAAAACACCATGGGACGAGGAGATAATAAGATTAAGACAGAAAAAAAGAAACCAAAGAAGACGAAGTAGCCGAAGCAAAAAAAGAACGCCGTGTGGCGTTTTTTTCTTTCTTCACTTTTTATTCATCAGCTCTTCATCTTCATATACTATAGTGGAGGTATTATCACTCATACCCCACAGTATGATAAAAAGTATAATCTCGGGCGAGGAGGAATATCGCTCGAATGTCGAGCATGAGCGGGAGCGGGCAAAGCTGCTTTGGGAAAGTAACCCAGAGACTGAGGAGAATTATTGGGTACTACTGAAGAGGCATGGAAGGGAGGTAGAGCATCGTCGTCGTGCGCTTACAGAAAGTCTACGGCCATAGCGACTTCCCTTTAAACACAACACCCCTAATGGGGTTTTGTGTTTCTCAAATAGAGTAACGACGCCCGTCACACAATAGTGGACGGGCGTGGGGTGGAATGCGGAGCTACAGGCACTCGTGATAACGCGACCAAGCTTGGCGCATGGCGCGGACTTTCTCTGCGTCTGCGCCTTCGACAGGAAGACCTTTCATGATGCGAAGCACCACATCAGGAGGAAAACCCTCCTTTGCATGGATCCACGCGTGCTCGCGCTCTTCTTTCACGCTGGGGACTGCAAGTGCCATGACTGACTCCTCTTAGTTGGGTTGTTGAACGATGTACATTGCTATCCTACTCACGGGATACGTCTCGTCAAGAAAAGATCTCACGGATGGCGATCGTGAGCGCACTCTCTTGGAATGGACACTGCGAAGTTACATCGTGGAACTGATGGTAGCCTCTGGGCGACTGCAACTGGGAAAGCACCGCGAGCCCGAGCAAGGAGCTAGGTGACCGCGTTCTCAGAATTAGCTCCCTTCCCGGATACCACTCGTCAGCATGACTTGAGCCGACCGTCACCAGCATCCTCCCCGCCTTTGAAACACCGACCATTTTCATGTTTTTCTCCAGTTTGTTTATCTATAAAAATCCTATCACA
>JAYSWT010000011.1:0-2449 GCA_043717905.1 bacterium
GCCTTGAAGATCAGCGCGCTCCTTTACCACTCCTTGAAGATCTCCTCACCTCGTTCGGTCCTTTGCAGAAACCTTGAAGATCCCATCACCCCGTTTGGTCCTTTACCGTTCCTTGAACATCAGCGCGCTCCTTAGACCTGCTTAAGATGAATTGTGAAACAGATCTCCTCATTATTGAAGTCCACTATCTTTCCATTGTCATCAATGATCTTGCATTTTATCTCATCAATGTTTCACGTGATCAAAGGATAATATACTAAAAACTTGGGTCGCTCGATGATTCTCCGTTCTCGCTGAACTGTGTTTGCGGGAAAATCGAAGATGATTGATGATGTTTCCGCATATAAATCCCCCGCGGGTGTTTCTGCGGTCCCTGTAGTCCTGGACACATATCCACCCTCAACGATGTTGCAATCAATCATGATTCGATTGATCTCTGTTATATTAACTTTTTTAGAATAGTGGTTGCCCTCCTTGTACACCTTTGCCGTGTCAAAGCCCAACAGCTCCGCCAGCGGAGAAGGGCCGGTAAGAGCGCCAAGACCGCTATGGTATTATTTATATTAATGCCTCGAATTCTTGAAAGTCTTGATTTTTGCGGTTGATGCGGTTTGGTGCAAGCTAGTCGCGGTGTCTTTGACACTTTTAATGGAGTCCCGGAAATCTTTGATTATTATCTTTGCCTGCTCGATTTCTTCATTAGTTAGAATCATATCTTCGATATCTTTCATTTGAAATAAATACAACTTGTCCAAGGAATGCTCGATAGTCTCAACAATTTCTCGATACATTTTTTTTTCGTTTAGAAGTGAATCCAATGCTGATCGTTTCACCAATGAACAAGTTCACCGCTCCCAGGATAGAAGTTACAACTGGAATGTAGATCATCAAACCAATACCGAATGTGGACACACCAGTCATCACAGCTGTTCCGACTCCTAAGATGCCACCAATCAAAAGAGATCCAACTTTCAACTGAGAATCTACTTGCGTGTACCGGTTTTTTAACTTCTTGTAATGTTCTAACAAGTCCTCGAGAATTTTTTTCTCACTCACGAAATTCTTTATTTTGAGACTCTCCAACTGATCGATGAGAGGATTTGTGTGCATGGTGTCTACATGGAACTCGAGGTCCCGGCGCCTTTGGTTGGCTCCCTTGGAAGTGCTAGAGGCACCGAGGCTAGGGGCTTTGCCCCGTGGCTCAGCGCATGTCGCAAGCCACAACTCTGTTGCATCTGCTGCTTAGCATTAATGCCGTGGCTGTGGTTTGAAGCTTGGGGCTTAGGGCATTGTCCTGATTGTCTCTGCCGCTTGCCCCTCTGCTGGGACTCTGCCACAATTGTTTGGCACCCTAGGAGCCGCATCTGATGCTTGAGCCAGGTTCTTATCGGTTTCTTGTCCATGGGATCTTTGATCCCGGTTCGCAGAACCATCGGATTCGGTTCCATCTGAATCGGTCACTTGGCTATCGAAGTCTTTGAGATTTGGATAAATGGGTGAATTTGCTTTGATTCAAACCATTTTAAGGAGATAAATTCTTGGTTGCGACTAGGCACCATACACTTAAAATGATACACTGTACAAAATTTTAGGAAAAAACTGTTTCTAGAAAATCTCAATCTGTTCCATTTCTTCTACTTCTAAGAATCTGTTGATAATCATGATTTCATAAATTTCTATATTGTCTCCACGAAACAGAAAATTGAAAATAGGGATGTGAGGACACTTTGCTTCATATTTTACTTCTGAATTATAAAAAATTTCGCTGACCTGGTCTTTCTGGGTTGACGAGGTCCTGTGATTCTCAGAATATTATTGCTTATTATTATTTCATCTGGGGTCTACCGGGTCTATCTCGGGTCTACCGGCACTAATGCCCCCTTGGTTGGCGCCTTGCGGCTTGGGGCTTGGGGCTTTGCCCCGGGTTGCGGTAAATGCGGCTTTGCCACGGCTCCTGAAGAGTCAGCCGCGGTACCTCTGTCACCTTCTGGGACACCTTCGGTTTCTCTGTGTCTTAAAAATATTAGATCTGTTTCGATATATGTGGGTTTTATTTTTGGACCTTTGGATTCTATTGGCATACCCAAAACTTTTCCATTAATCATACAATAATTTCTGTACATATTGTAGTGGACACAACACACCGATCGCGACTCGTCGCCATCCCCTTTTACTGTCGTAGACCCCGATCCTATCTGCCACATCGATACCATCAACCTATTGCTCACCTCGTCGATCGCGACACCACCAGACGGGGCATGCGATTGTGTGGAGTCCCGCGGTTTTTCGATTGGAGTGTCAGGTGACGTCATCAGAGACAGCGTCTTCGACGGGGAGTCTCCGTCTTCAATAATGGATCAGTCAGCTGACGTCCCTGAAACAGCACGTTTGTCCCAGAACATGCTCACAAGACAATCAACGGGTCAAGAGTCAGCCGAGAGCTTCTTGA
>JAYSWT010000101.1:0-1812 GCA_043717905.1 bacterium
CGAAGCTGCAGGCGATGGAGTAGAACATACGACACCACCGAAAAAGGCAGATGATGAAAAAGTAGAACTGATCCCGGCGCCCGATTTTGTGTTGCCAACAACAAGAAACAGTTCAGTTGTGAAGGCTATGCGCGAAATTACGTTTTTGCAGACAGAAATGGCCATGGGAACAGTTGATGCGCCTCAGAAATTGAAGTCGGCGATGCTGAAGGTACCCAAATTAATTGCGGAAATAGATCCGTCAAAGGTTACGTCGTCTGAAGTTCAAGCCGTCGCTTTATATGTACTGTCGGGTGGTGAACCTTCAGTTGCATTGATGCTTCTGAAAGCCGAGGCACTGTCCAAAGAACAACGGGAATTATTGGAAGGCGTGTTCAGCTACTCAACAGCAGACACAGCCAAGGCGGTCGACAAGCTTAATCCGATTGATGCAAAACAATTTGATATAGTACTGAATGCACAATTGACCATTGCCCATGCGCAATTGGCTACCTCAGACAATCTCTCCAACAGCATCAGCCAGCTCGCCTATGCTGCAGACATTGTTCCGGGGACTCTGATTGAGGAAGCCGCAATTCGCCGCATCGTTGCTCGCATGAATCACAAAAACAATATCGATCAATTTTTCTATTGGTCAGGCCGCTATATCAGGAGATTTCCGCGATCTCTCTACTATCACGATTTTAAATCAAGTTTTGTGGCGGCAGTGATGGACATGCCTGTCGAGAAAGCAAGCGAGTTGGAAGCCGGTCTGACTGGGCTATTCAAAATTGCTGGAGAAATTCGCACCGAAAACCTTTCTCGTCAGATACTCTTGTCAGCTATTTCCAATGGAAAAATGGAAACGTGCTTGCAAATCTCCAAATCCATATCACCTTCCTATAGCCTGGATTCACGAAATTTTGAAAATGTATCGGCATTGATGAGAGTCTGTGTTGCGGCCAACGGAGATACAGACAATCTCACAGCCTTGAAGGCTATAAAAGCATCAAATCTTGAATCTGCAATTGCCCGGCATGTGGCGCACGCTGTGGTCATGGAAGAGACAATCCAGAGTCAGGAACCGCTACAAGATGACGGCAGTTTTGGACCGCATCAGCCTTTGTCTACAGACCAAGACTATTCAGAATTGTTTGCAAGCGTCGCGCAACAATTGGCTGCTAGCATGGTTGCGACAAACAGGATTATTGATGATGAGACTGGTAGCGGCAGGCAACACTGAAACTGATAATTCTTGCTCTGCTCAGAAAAAGAGGAAACCTGAACTGGCCTTCAGTGAAGTGGCACAACATGCGCAGTTCCTACATGTTGAGCGACGTCTCAAAAGAGATGCAGCGTGTTTGGAGAAGGCTCAAGAGGCCATTTCATTGGATGACGAAAACGAACCTGAAAAAATTGGTAACGGTGTAATATCTGATGACGCTTCTGTCCCTTTTGTAGATGAACTTAAATTGGCGGAAGGTTACAAACTTTTCGGCAGCCTGTTTTCCCAGATTGAAATCCAATTGGCCACTGAGGTTCAGTCGTGCGAAAAGCCCATTGAACAGAAGTCTGAAGTTGCGAGTGAGCTGTTACAGTTTCGTAAGCCGATTGACTCAGAGTCGGTATTGAAAACATTTACCTCTCTCTCAGATGCGTCGGTTGTGATCGATTTTTCGATTGCCACAGCCCGTTCGTCAATGGGACGTACTGCGGCGGGAAATCGGCATCCAGCAGGAAGGTCCAAACAGGATGAAGGACAGGATACGATCATTGCTTCACAAACTTCGGAGAAGTTGACACGTCTTCTTCTGTCAAAGAATGCAGAAGTAG
>JAYSWT010000102.1:0-1809 GCA_043717905.1 bacterium
AGAGACGAGGGAATGGGCGTGCCGAAGGCACGCCCATTCTGTTTGCCCTGATTTTGCGGGGGAATTCAAAAATGCAGGCGCGCTTGCGCGCACTGTTTTCTCCGAAAGGAGGAGGTTCGAGCCAAAGATTTCTTTGGCACAGACCTTTTTCGCAAAAAGGTCTGAATCAGAAGCGATTGCGTCCAATCCCTGTGCGGCATTTAGCCAGTTTTGGAACGGTTCGAGCCAAGCATTTTGCGTGTGTGAAAGAGAAGCCATTTCTTCCTCAAGCGACTTCTTGCGAAGTAACAACTTTGCTTTTTCAGCACGGTATATCTCTCGCTCAATATCTTGCTCCAAATAGCCATTAAGAAGTCGCTCCAGTTTGATTGTGAGGGTAGAAATAGCTTCTTGCTTCTCTTTCACACACACGCCCAAAGACTGGGCGGATGTACTATGTTCTTCTAGTGCCATGCGGTTGAGTTCTTCCGCCCAGTCTTTGGGCAAAGAAACTGATTTGATGAGTGAGGATAACTGGCGATCCATTTCCTTTTCTCTAACGGCAGATTCGGGGCAGTGGAAGTCCTTGCGCTTCTTGGTACACCGATAGTATGTATACTCGTGAACATTTCCATTTTTCTGCCGTTTGAATTTATGTTCGCCAGTTATCATCATTCCGCATGAAGCACAGGAAACAAGTCCGCAAAATGGTTGCGGTTCATTTTTCGCCTTGCGCTCGGGTTGTCCACGAAGTTTCAGCATTTCCCGTGCTTCATCAAACAGTTTCTTTGAAATGATTGGTTCGTACCTTCCTTCATGGCGTTCACCACCATATTTGAATAGACCGATATAGAAAGGATTGGAGAGAATAAATGTCGCACGGGATTTGGACATGCTCTTTCCAGAACGCGAAGATATTCCGTTCTTCGCCAAAAAGTTTGCAATATCTTCGAGACGTTCGCCGCCCTTCACATATTTCTCAAAAGCCAAGCGAATGACACGAGATTTCTTTTTATCCACCACGATACTTTTAGTACGAGAATCGTTGATGTAACCAACAGGCGCTTGGCTTGGGAAGTCACCGTTGCGTACTTTTTGGCGAAGTCCACGCTTCGTGTTCTCGGAAAGAGAATCAACATAGTATTTGCTTTGTCCAAACGCCATATTGAGCATGAACTTTCCTTGCGAGGTACTATCGCACCAGAAAGTTGGGAACTTGAGGCTCGCAAGTTTCCCTGTATCGAGGAGATAAATCACCCGACCGCCATCCACCGAATTGCGGGCAAGTCTATCAGGATGCCATGCGAGAATACTTCCGCCGAATTTCTCTATGTCATTGAGCAATTTATTAAAAATGGGACGCCCTGGAACTTTCGCAGATTGTTTCTCCACAAATTCGGCGGAGATTTCGATATTTTCTCGCTTGGAATACTCCCGCAATTCGGTGAGTTGCGCTTCTATAGATAACACCTGCTTATCCTCGACATCAGTGGATTTGCGAGCATACAAAAAGAATTTTTGCATAATATTTTTCTTTAAGCAGAAAGGGCTATTTTAGTGTTGAATCCTAACGTTAGTTAGAAAGCTAAAATAGCCCTTTCTGCCAACTAACTTATAATGGATTCAACATAGGTAGTATAGCAAAAAATATTTCTGCAACAAAAATTCTTTTTGTATCAAAGCAAATACTCTGTTGCAATCGCTTCTGATTTCGAACCTCCTCCTTTCGGAAAAAACAGTGCGCGCAAGCGCGCCTGCATTTTTGAATTCCCCCGCAAAATCAGGGCAAACAGAATGGGCGTGCCTTCGGCACGCCCATTCCCTCGTCTC
>JAYSWT010000103.1:0-1797 GCA_043717905.1 bacterium
GGCTTGCCAAGCACGTTGTTCCGAAAACCACGGAACTTCTCCCCTTGCAAGGGTTTGGTGTGAAAATCACCAGTCATTTCGTCGGTGGGGCAGTATTCAATACTGACATTCCCCTTCTCCACTTGATCTGTTATAAAGAAATAGCGGATGTTAATGGCACGGGTCCTTTTCCCCGAGCTCTTCTTACCATTCGTTTCAAGCAAAATGGCACTCTTGTTGTCTTGGTACAGAATATTTTTGTTGATATCGTATCCCTGTTCCTCCAGGAATAGCTTGGTCCATAGAATCATGACCGAGGCGTCGTCCACTGCGACTAGCTCTGCTTCTGTACTGCTTCTCGTGTTAAGCTTTTGCTTTCTCGAGATTGATTGGATCGCTCCACGACCCATTGTCATTGTTGCGCCTGTATGACTTTTAAAGTCTGGATGTACTGCAAATGATGCATCCACATACCACTTGATAACATGCAAGCTATCGGCGCCGAGCGTAACACGCTCATTCCTCGTACCGTTCAGGTACTTCATCATTCGGACTAGTTTGTTCCAGTCCGACTCGTTCGGTCCTTTCACTCTTGTTGCTAGGATCGCGATTGGCTGTTGTATATCGGGCCTTGCCCTCTTGCATAGGAATAATCCTTTTGCAACCATTGTATGAAACTCTTCAGCTCTTGCCTGACTCAGTTTCTTACTTTGTCCTTCATCGAACAAATTGTCGCCCGCAGGCGTCATTGCTGTATCCTTGGGTAACAGCTTCACGGGGAACGTCTCGATTATCTTCTCGACGTATTTGACCATACCAATGATCAGTTCACCATTCTCGGTGTATTCTAATTCCATCCCCAGATAGTCATGTATCTTTCCGCGATGTACCGCCACCGCTCCATGCTCACCGTAATTCTTGTTC
This sequence comes from bacterium, assembly GCA_043717905.1. Taxonomy (GTDB): domain Bacteria; phylum Patescibacteriota; class Minisyncoccia; order Phycocordibacterales; family UBA6899; genus MHLP01. Next base: position 904 of record JAYSWT010000103.1, read on the forward strand.
AACCATTTAACGAACTCGTCGTTGACCTTCGGGTCTTTGTGGCTCGATTTTAGATCGTCCACGTGGAACACAATTGTTTGTTGTAGTTTCCTTACTACACGGTTTGCCACGCATGGGTCATATGGATTGAATTTGAATCCAACCCCTTCTAGTTCTTTCCTGAACTTCTTGTACCAGAGTAACGCTGCCTCTAGCATTCCGTAGATCGCTCTCAGAACGATCACGTATAACACTTTTCGCCCTTTCTCCATGACCACGTACGGTCCGTATAATGCTTGGTTAAGCTCTACGAGCATATCAACCAATGGGCCGGTGATCTTCATTATCACCCTTTCGTCGCCATCCTTCGTAGGAGGCATTAGCGTCTGTATAAACGCGTTCGGTATGTCGACACACATAATGTCTCTTTTCTCGTGAGCTTCGATCACTCCTGTAAGAATGATGCTCTCCAATGCAGCAGTTGGACTTGCTGCGTCTTCGCGATTTACCCATTCTCTTGTGGGTTTTCCGTTGTAGACCATTCTCCCCTTGATTGAGTCGTCTCTCTTTTCCGTGAGAAACATGATAGCCATTTGGGCTTTCTTCCTTTCCGTTGGGGACATCTCCTTTATGGAGATCGGAGTAAAACAACTCCTCTTGTGTAACTGGTCCATTTCTTTTGATGCTGCGCCACGTCCTTTGTCTCCAAAGACTTTCAGACCTTTATCCAAAAGATACTGTTGCGCAAACGCCGATCCTCTGATCGTCGTTCCTGTGTTAATGTCCACGATGTATCGTGCCATCAACATACACTCGTCTTGATCGTATACCCTTTGCTCTTCCGTCGTCGGACGAGTCTGTGTAATGATGTTGTGGCAATATTCCAATTGCTTCATTGCGTCTGTCTCAAATGAG
>JAYSWT010000104.1:0-1789 GCA_043717905.1 bacterium
TTCAGACAAACAACACTACTACGCCATCACAAGGGGATGTGCAAAACAGACATTTAAACACCGTTGATAATAGTAAGGTCTATGTCAAGGCTACTATTGAAGGTAATACAGTCGATTGTTTGTTAGATTCTGGTTGCGAGCTAACCATGATGCCGCTGGATCTTATACAACGTTGCTATTATGTCATTCGTCCAACCGACAAAGTTGTTCGTGCAGCGAATGGGACAAAAATAGAGTTGGCTGGTGAAGCTAAAGTTAGGGTACGTCTAGGAAACGATTACATCAGTGTTACGACTCTAGTTTCACACGATGTCGAGGAAGTAATGTTAGGTTATGACTTTTTGGTTGAAAATAAGTGTGTTTGGAGTTTTGGTAGTAACGAGATATGTATTCTAGGCAAAAATTATCAACCGTTTGCCAGGAAGGGACCACCGAAATGCAGACGTGTGTTTGTTACAGCTGACGTTGTCATACCAGCTAGACAGCAAGTAAATTTACCTGTTCGGTCAACTCTCACATCTCTAAAAATCGGTGGAGGTACTTTTGCCACAGAAGCGAAGTCTATTCAGCATGGAGTATATTTGGGTCGCACTTTATTGCCTTCAGCTCATCACGACATTGCTGTTAGAGCGGTAAATACAAATTCCGAACCTCGGATGATTAAAAAGGGGACATATCTCGGTGTATTGACACCAGTCAGTGCGATTGAAAACAGTGAAGAGTCAGTAGCGTCTTTCATCGATGAAGCGGTACAGCCAGCTAGTCAAGTATTGATTGATTCTTTGTCATCAGAAATTACAGACCAGCAGAGACAACAAATCACTGGTTTAATAAGGTCGTATGAAGATATATTTTCGCAGGGCGAGTATGATATTGGCAGAACTCACCTTGTTGAGCACACAATTGATACGGGGAATCATAGACCCATCAGACAATCGTTGCGTCGTCACCCTATTCAACAGTTAGAAGTTATTGACGAACAGGTCGAGGAAATGCGTCGCAATGGTATTATCGAGCCTGCTGCATCACCTTGGGCCTCAAATATTGTTTTAGCTAAAAAGAAGGACGGGTCTTTGCGTCTATGTGTTGATTACAGAAACCTCAACGCAGTCACATATCAGGACACTTACCCGCTTCCTCATATCGATACCTGTTTGAACACTTTACAGGGTGCAACCTGGTTCAGTACTCTTGATCTCAGGTCTGGTTATTATAATATACCGATTGCAGAGGTGGATAAAGACAAAACTACTTTTATCACGAGGCGTGGTTCTTGGCGGTATAACGTCATGCCGTTCGGTTTGACGTGCGCGCCGAGTGTATTTCAAAGACTAATGGATCTTGTACTCTGCGGTTTGACTTTCGAGGGCTGCATGGTTTTTCTTGATGATATAATAATTTTGGGACCAGACTTTGAAACCCATGTCAATCGTCTAGAACAGGTATTTGAACGTATCAGACAGGCAGGATTGAAATTGAAAGCAAGCAAATGCTGTTTACTACAGAAAAAGGTTTCGTTTCTCGGTCATGTTGTGTCGGCCGATGGACTTGAGGTCCAGGAGGAAAAGGTATCTGCAGTAAGATCGTGGCCAACGCCCACTAATCTCCATGACGTCAGGTCCTTTGTTGGTTTCTGTTCATACTATAGACGGTTTATTTCGTCCTTTGCAAATATTGCTGCACCTTTACACATGCTTGCTAAGAAAGGTGTTCGTTTTGTCTGGGGGCCAGAGCAGCAGACAGCTTTTGACGAGCTTAAATCACGGTTAATATCGGCTCCAGTGTTAGC
>JAYSWT010000105.1:0-4525 GCA_043717905.1 bacterium
TCGGTCAGAGCGGTGGCTGAGTCGGTGGTGAGCCATTGCCAATTATTGATAGCTTGTTCACTGAGCTGTCTTAGTCGATCGCACTGGGCGACCAGGGAATTGTTGCTAGGCATAATCAGGTGAACGCTTTTCTGGAATAGTCTTCTGCCATCTTTAACAACTAAATATCCTCTGGATCAATACCCATCTCTCGTAATTTTGCGGCCAGCCGATCGGCTCGCAGAGATTCTCGCCTAGCCAACTCATCACCGGCAAGCAACAAGTTACCAGCACTATCCCACCAGCGCAGCCAAGGAAAATCTTGATTGAAATATTCGCCCTGCCAAATTCCTAGCTCTACTCCCATCGGCGCGATTGGGTAATGTCCTCGCTGGTTAGCGACAACCTGTTGATAGCTGCCATTTATCAATTCATAAACCTCCACTGCTGCCTTAGCTGCCTCATAAATTGCATAAAAGGGAATCTGAATGGCCTGCTCATACACCCAAAATTTACCGGCCTTAGAATCTCCGGTGGGCGCAGTGGCATCGCGCTCTTCGGTGCCATTGCCAGATACAGTCTCGATCGCGATTGTGGGAATCACTAATTCTTTCCACATCACATAAGAGCGCCGATAGGCACCATCCAAAGAAGGCGGTACGTTGGCTACATAAAACCAATCTGGCGCTTCTGCTCCTCGCTCTGGTGGCTCTACCAACCGCCAATAAATGCCGCTGTCTTGACCGATTGCGTACCGACCATCAGGATGCAGATGATTTAACGTGGGAATAATGGAGCTGGTCAATAATAAGCTCTGCGGATGTTCTTGGAAATTTTTCACGAATGTACCATCCGATTCTGGCAACTGCCGGTGATCGGGTAGTGATAAGAGGGGCAATGGTTTGGCCATTGTCATGGGAATTATCTCCACATCTAGAGAACCGATGATCCATTATAGTTGGTGTTGAGGTGCAGATCAGATGATGGTTCGATCGCCCAGACCAAATTTGTGATCGCGAGACAGGCGGCGGAGGATCAGGACGGAAATTGTAGGCTTTTGCACAATAAGCAGCCTCAATTCGATCGGTGTAAAAAATCTCACTTTGTTCCCGATGTCTTTTGCACAAAAAACACGCCTAGAGTAATACTTAATAAACCTTGAAGCGGAGTTAACCATAAACTTGATTGCTTAATCAACTCTAAAGGTTCTATTTCTAAAAATGGTTGTATCAAAAGCGGGAGACTTAGTGATGCTAGATAAACAATAGATAAAAAGATAGTAAGATTAAACACAAACTTGTCAACGGTTTGTACTTCTTGATCTTGCTTAAGAGCATCAGCCACTACAACAGTAATGATTAACAAAAGAGTAGATAAGATGTTAGAGGATAACCACCCCCATGCTTCGCCACCCTTAAGTCCATATTTTCCAAACATTGTTTGAATTAATACTATAACAAACGGAATACTTGCTCCAAGTATCCATACAGTAGCTAGGTATCTTTGAGAATTTTTCAATGAGATTCGCATAATATTAGCTCCTTAATTTGTTCCAAAGATTGGATTTTTCAAGATGTGTCTTCCCATCTATATCGAGAGATTTAGGTTCTAAGTCTCTCGATTCAATTTTCTCGAACTCATATATCAATGCTATAATGCTGTGTTCGCTGGTGAATTTGTCTTTAGCTACTGATGAAGGCAATTTATTTTTCCCTTTTCGTAGCCAACTTTCAGCCTCATTAGCGGTAACAGGATTTTCCCTTCGTTCAAAAGATTCAGATGTGATAATAAAAGCAATAGTTCGGTAATATCCTGGATTCGGCTTGAAAAGGGCGTTGAAATACTCTTTCCAAGTGAATGAATCTAATGTTTCGGATGCACTTTTTCCCCATCGATTTGATTTTCGGGGAGTTCCATCATGCTTAATATGCTCCAGTTGCGTGACTAGAGCAAACCCATTAGGCACACGAAAATAACTTTTCCTATCTTCATATCCGCTTTCAGACATTGCATTGCTAAGTTTGCTATCGACATCTCTCAGATAAATCGGCTTAGGCAAAGCACTCTTTAGGAAAGCGATAGTAATATTCACTGTTTTAGATGATTCGTGCGGTGGCCAAGGAAAACGAGGAAAGTCTTGGTTATCTTCCGCCTTTTCAGCTTTCTTGTCTTCTGCCTTTTCAGCTTTCATTGCCTCAACAGCTTTTTGTTTTTCTGGAGCCTTACCATTAGTCTTTTGAACTCTCTTCTTTACAGCATATATTGTGACGTTATCAGAATCAGCAGCCCCTTTGGCAACAACATTAGCACTAGAAGTAGGGGTGGCATCATCGGAAGCAATTTTTGAACCACCGCCACACCCAGAAGCCAAAAACATTATGGGAACAATGACTCCACCAATGAGGACTAGATACTGCTTTTGTGATTTCATAAGTCTAAAGTCCTTAAAAAATAGACACTTGGCAATTATTTGAGATATGATTGATATTATATAATACAACTAGGTAAACAAGTAGTACCGTCTGATAATCCCAAGTTACCCTTCCTTATTCTTTAGTATTGCTGTGCAAGCCATTCAAGGAATTGATGTAGAGATTTTCAATTTACAAAAGTTTATTATAAACATCGTTTAAGATTTTAATAGCATACTAAGGATATGGCAGTCCAACCTACATTCAGCGGGTGATCTTGAATATTTCTATTTTTTATGATTTAGTCCTAAAAAGACTTACAGCCATTTAGACATTTTGTCTAAATCTCAAAGGAGAGAGGGGATTGAGCTTGTTTCAATGGCTAGATCAAAGTAGTACCCAAAAACCACCAAACCATTGATAGATGGTACGAAATCCTAGAGTGCTTATCTAGCAGTGGTTCCCACTGTTTTTCAATTTAATCTGTTAACTTATTCGAGATTGCTATATGGTTTAGATGCTTATTACCCACGCTGAAATCGTGAGTGACATCAATGATTAAGGCGATGAGCTGCCACAATTAGTCGGCATCAGATTAATTCAGGCGCAAATATAACTCCTGTATATACTTGCTCGATCGAGAACGTTAAACTGATACTCTTTAATTCAACCATATCCCTAGCCACATACCTGGCAATCTCCCATTTGCCGTGATCGTTCTTGCTGTAGAGGGCAACCTCAATTCGATCGGTATCCACTAAAACATAATCTTGCAAAACATCAGATTGCCGGTACAGGTTGAACTTTTCCCAGCGGTCGTAAGCTTTCGTACTAGGCGATAACACTTCAACAACTAAACAAGGATAACTAATGAACCTAGTGGCAGTTTTATCACGTTCATCACAGGCAACGCTGATATCTGGATAAACATAGTTGTTAGACACAGGAATCTGGACTTTAGCATCAGAATTAAATACTCGACAGCCACCACCGACTAAGTGCGTTCTTAACAGATAGTAGAAATTTCCGCTGATTTCACTGTGATTAAGCGTACCACCAGTCATGGCATAAACTTCGCCATCAATATATTCATACCGCAGCTCTTGCTGCTCTTCCCAGTCCAAATATTCTATGGGGGTAAACCTAGGGAAATGTTCTTGCGCAGCAACCATTGGCGATCTCCTGAAATAATTAATGGTGAAATTATACCGCTAATGATTAATTTGATGTGCCGACCAAGAGAAAATTGGCTGGTCAATAATGCTAAATTAAAGTCATGGTCAATATCCATACCTAGGTAATTATGTCTGACTGGCAAAAAGATTTAGCAGAAATCTGGGAAGCAATCCTCACCGGGGTTGAAGAATTAAGCGACGGAGTCCAAGAAGCCTCGGCAGAAGTGGTGGACTTGATTGTGGGTGCCGCTGAGCAAATCACCAGCGATATGGAATCGATCGTCAACGAATTTAAAGAACTCAACGAAGAAATTTGGCGCGACCTTGACTGGGAAAGTGACTTTAATGTGGACAACGAAAACACTGACTGGTCAATTTACTACGAACCCCGCCAAGAAGCTAGCGCAGAGCATCAGCCCGCCTGTGTAGGCTGCCGCAATTATAACGGCAGCATGTTTGGTGGCAATTTACTGGTCTGTGGGTTTCATCCCTATGGCTGGCCAGAAGGCCAGTGCCCTGACTGGGAAGGTGATGAAACCCAATAGTTTTCAGACTGAGCTTTTCGTTGACTTCGACTCCGCTCAGTCAAATTACGCTGGCAGGCTATGGCGGCCTTGTTTCGATTGGGCAGCAAATGTTTTTTGGGCTGGGAGCCTATTTCACCATTCGCCTCGCTGATTTCGGCCTGAACCCATTCGCATCAACATTTGCCGCAGCCATCATCGTTGCAGTAGTGGGGTGGGTGATTTCATATTTCATGCTTCACCTCAGGGCTGGAGAGTTCGCCATTGGCATGTGGGTGCTTTCCGAATTTACGCATTTGTTGATCAATCTTGATCGTCTCATCCAAGGCGAGACTGGAACCTCACTGATTTCAATGAACGCCTATGAGGCTGATGGCCGTCGCATTGCAATCTACCTCGCGGCACTTGGTTCTATGTTATTGTTGTTGGGCATTCT
>JAYSWT010000106.1:0-4512 GCA_043717905.1 bacterium
ATAAGTAAAATTGGGGTTTTCCCGTATTCTGGCGCACAAATAGGGCACCCGGATTTAAACGCCGAACAAATTTACATGGTGTATAGGCCCGAATCGGAGTTATCCGAAGAGAGCACTATAAATTCTTTTCGACTTTTGCCATTTACTGACGAGCATGCTATGCTTGGGTCAGAGGGCGAGGGATTAACCCCGGCCGAAAAGAAAGGCGTTCACGGCGTTATCGGACAAGATGTGTATTTTGAAGACGGCTATTTAAAAGCCAACCTAAAAATATTTTCCGAGAAGGTAAACTCGCTTATAAAGAACGGGAAAAAAGAATTATCGATCGGTTACCGGTGTATGTATGACATTCAAAGTGGTACCTTTGAGGGTCATGAGTACGACGCAGTACAGCGGCAGATCAGAGGAAATCACGTGGCTTTAGTTGACGAAGGACGATCTGGGCCCGATGTGGCAGTATTAGATCGGTTACGGTTTACCTTAGATTCAAAGGATATTACGATGAAAGACCAAGACCAAGAGCAATGCGAAGCCGAAGATTTTAAAAAACCAGAGGGTGAAGACGAGATGCAAATCGAGATTGAGAACGAAAAAGAAGAAGAAGAGAAAGAAGAGGCTGTTGATGACGGTCAGGCAAATTTGCAGGCACTCGGTAACGCGCTGCGCGAAGCTTTATCGTATATAGAAAAGATGGCACCTAAAAGTGAAGTAGACGAAGAAATCGAAATCACCGAAGATGGAGAGCCTAAAGAATTTGTGAGCAAAGCAGAAGTGACCGACGTGGAAGAAGAGCCAAAGAAAGCCGAGGGCATGGACTCGAAAGCAATTTTTAGAGAAATCGGGCAGCGCGATGCGTTGGCCTCTAAACTGTCAAAGCACATCGGAACTTTTGACCACAAAGAAAAGACCTTGAGCGAGGTAGCGGCATACGGCGTACGCAAGCTCGGCTTGTCGTGCAAACGCGGTCATGAAGAGTCCATTTTAAACGGGTATTTAGCAGCAGCGAAGACCAGCCCTATGGTTAACGTGGCGCTAGACTCAACACCAAGATCAAGTCAAATTGATGAATATCTGAAAGGAGCCAAGTAATGAGTTTTCAATCTAGCGTCTCTATTCGTCAAGGTTTTGGCGTACCCGGTGAGATTTTCCAAGATGCGCCGTGGGTCGTATTGTCGTATACATTAGAAAGCGCAGGCACCCCAAACGTGATCGGGTCAACCGCGTACACTATCACAAGTGACGGCGTGGCAGAAGCGGGAGCAGGCGGAGCGTTTGGCTTTGCGGGCATCTTGTCTGTGCCTAAAAGCTATGCGCTGTTTGGTGTGGGAAGCGCGCCATTAGACCCCACCCTAGTTCTTCCGGATTCTACCCAAGCCGAATTATTGACCATGGGTATTATGATCGTTACTTTGCCAGCAGCTGCGAATATCGGCGATTATGTTTTGTTTGATAACGTTACCGGTTCATTGTCTACCATGGCACCTAGCGCCGTTTTACCTGTAGGCACCAGCTTTGCTAATGCCGTGGTATCACAGTACACCCAGGTCAACGTAGGTTCTGGATTAGCTGTTATTCAAGTTATCCCCGTTATCAACCCAATCCCAGTTACCGGGCCATAAGGAGCTAAGAAATGCACGCAGCAAGTAAAGTACACTCCTATATCAGTGCTAAAAACGTCAAGTCTTTAGAAAACTTCGACGTGGCCGGGTATAGAGATTTAAACCGTCTAGGTATCGGCCTTGATACCGCGTCTGTTAAGCAGATGATGCAAGGCTACTCAAGCGCGATGGATAGTATCCAACCGCTTGTTACTACCGCGTCTATTGGTACCCCCGTACAATTCTTGCAAAACTGGTTACCCGGTTTTGTATTCGTTATCACCGCAGCCCGTAAAATTGATGACCTAATCGGAATTCAGATTACAGGCGCGTGGGAAGATGAACAAGTGGTACAGGGCCTTTTAGAGCGTACCGGCACATCAATCCCGTACGGCGATTGGACTAACACCCCCCTAAGTTCGTGGAACACAAATTTTGTTCAGCGTACCGTAGTACGATTTGAAGAGGGCATGAAAGTAGGCAATTTAGAAGCGGCACGATCTGCGCGTATGCAAGTTGACGATTCTGGAATGAAACGCGAATCTTGCGCGTTAGCACTAGAAATTCAACGTAATACCGTGGGTTTTTACGGTTTTAACGCCGGCGACAATAATACCTATGGATTTTTAAATGACCCCGGCTTGTTGCCTTACACAATTGTAGCTACCGGTGCCGCAGCTTCCACATTGTGGAGCCGTAAAACGTTTTTAGAAATCCAAAAAGATATTCTAACCGCGGTTGTTGCATTACGTACACAATCACAGGATGTAATCGACCCTGAAAAAGTTGATTTAACCCTTGCTGTTGCTACCGATGCGGTCGATTATTTGGCAACCACTTCGGACTTTGGTATCTCCGTTCGTGAATGGCTGCGACAAGCGTATCCACGAATCCGAGTTGTATCAGCGCCAGAGTTGAACGTCGCTAACGCCGGTGAAAATGTTTTCTATTTGTACGCAGATAGAATTCAAGACATGAGCACCGACGGCGGCGCAGTTTGGATCCAACCCGTGCCCGCTAAATTCCAAGTTATGGGCGTGCAGCAACTAGCGAAAGCATATGAAGAAAGCTACTCGAACGCAACTGCCGGTTCTATGTGTAAGCGCCCGTTCGCGGTAACAAGATGGTACGGCATCTAAAGTAAACGAGTGTGTCCGGGAGCTAGTAAGTAGCTGTTTGTTCCCGGGTGCGCTTCTTTACCCCTTATAGGATTAGGTACTAATGGACAACCTGCGCTCTCTTATTTTAAATCACGAAGGGCTTAAGCTCAAACCCTACACCGATACGACCGGCAATTTGACGATCGGAATAGGGCGAAATCTAGAAGGGCGCGGGATAAGCGAAGCGGAATCTTTTTTTTTATTAGAAAATGATTTAAAAGAAATCGAAGAGCAGCTTATAAAGCACTATTGGTTTGTGGCATTAGATAAAGTAAGACAAGAAGTTATTATTGAGCTGGTTTTTAACGTGGGATTGACCCGTGCATTAGGGTTTAAAAAGATGATCGAGGCGCTTAAATCCCTCGAGTATAGAAAAGCCGCAGATGAATTATTAGACAGCGCGTGGACAAAACAGGTTGGCGAACGGCGATCGAACAGCTTATATTCTAGACTGTTAACCGGTAAATACTAAAGAGGGCACTAAAATGGCCGAAGATTTAAAGACAGCAGCAACAGAAACACCCGCAGCCGTTCCAGAAAAAATAACTATCGTCATTGACCCGGTCAGTAAGCCGCTAGAGGCGATTAACGGCGGGATTGACTTGATCGTGGAAGGCGGCAAAGCCGTAGAAAAAGGTTTTAAGATCATGGGCAAGAAAATGAAAAAGATTTTTAGATAGCGATTGAATGTTTTTATAGCGGGTACTATCCTTAAGTATTACTTAATAAAAAAGGGGGGTACTCGTGAGTAAAAAATATAACATAGACCTGTGGTTGTCAATCCTAACTAAAGTGATTCCTATTGCCGTGACTATATCGTCGATACTAACCGCGGTAGTTCCAGACCCAGACCCAAACACCATGAGTGGGTTGGAAATGGTACATAAAGTTCTAGACGTCATATCCTTGAACGTTTTGAACAATACCCCCGCTCAGTAAAACCGGTGTTGCTAATAGTAGCGCAGGGGGGTATAGTTAGCGGACACCGTTAACAATTGGAGCTATAAAATGACACATTACCTATATTCAACGCACACCAACGCAATCACCTACGTAGAATACGACAGGGAATCAGGGCGCAATCACAACGTAATTAAGAGACGATTTAATGTTGCGGGCGGTCATGGGCTGTGCAATAAAAACATGATTACGCCACAGGGGGTAGTAACCCGGGTAGATAAAGACGAGGATATGGAATGGCTGTATGGGCTAGACGCCTTTAAAAAAGATATTAACAAAGGATTTATTAAAGTCATTAAGCGGCGTGAAGACCCCGAAAAAGTGATCAGTAAAGACATGACTTTAAAAGATGGGTCGGCGCCAAAGACCCCTAGGGATTATAAAGAGAGCGACGGATCTAATCGCAGTTATTCATCAACTTCAGCAAGTGCAATAATAATATGACCACACCAGCTATCTTAACTTTTGATGTCGTGGCTTTCCGGATACAAATCCCGGCGTATTCTGACCCCGTGGAGTTCCCGACCGCTACGTTACAATCGTTTTGGGACGCTGCAACGTACTACATGAGCAACGTAGGTAACTTTGGGAGCTTGCAAGGCGACGCGAGGCGGTACGGGCTTAATCTCATGACAGCCCATTTGATTTACATTTCGCAGCTGGCGGCAAGCGGCCAAGTCCCGTATGTTTTATCTGCGTCGACGATTGATAAAGTTCAGATTTCCACGGTTCAAGTTCCTTTGAAGAATCAGTGGGGATGGTGGGTGCAGATTAGTGGGTACGGCCAACAACTG
>JAYSWT010000107.1:0-1762 GCA_043717905.1 bacterium
TTTGCGCCCTTTCGCCATGCCTGAAAGAAGTGGAAGAGAGATTCGGCCCGACTTTTTCGGATCGCGGATTTTAGAGGGCCATTGACGCAGAGATCCATGGGCTGAAGGAGATCGGTCATATTTTTTGGAAGCTAAGAAAGCAATAAGTTTGGTGCTTTACTTTATGTGTTTTCTCCTTTTTTTTCTTTGTAACAAACTTGAGCGATGTCTATGTGATAGGCCTTGAACAATTCTCGGACGGCATTGACACAGTGAGACGCGCAGCTGTCCCACACCAGAAGCTTGTTGCGTGTGGTTTGTTTGAAGCATTCTGTTGCCCATGGTCCGATCTGCAACTCACACCACATAGCCAAACCAACGCTATCCATCCAGGCACGATCTAAAACAAATAATCAGTACAACTTCCCCTTTCTCCCTTCTCTTTTTCTAGTTTCCTCTTCTTTTCACTCACGTTGACAAACGATGACGCATCCAGTAATCTTGTGGATAAGGTATCGTCGCTTGAACACATGCTTGACCAGAGGTGCGTCCTTCTTGTCGCCTTTCCGGCGCAATGCCAGCTCTTTTACCCAAACTCCAGCCTCCCAATCATTCTTCTTCTTGAAGATGCCTGATGACTTCAAGAGATTCTGTAGCACGGTGGAGCGGGACTGGTCGTCGGAGTTGGTGGCACATTTGATGATGATCCATGGTGCACGAAGAGTACCGTCTGATGTTGCCCAGAGAAGAGCCGTAATACGCGCTTTATCATCAGCGCCGGGTGCTGCTCCTCTATCACCTTGAGGCACAAAGATGCTCAGTGGAGCTGCTCCGTAGAACACTCCCTATAAACACTGTCAGTTTTTCTAGAATTCTTCTTTCTTTGTTCTTCTTTTTCTTCTTCTGCAAAGTTTCACCGTTGCCCTCACGCTACCGCGGTTGATTGCAAGAATCTGGAGCAAACTTGCTTTCTCTCCTTCGGTGTAGGCTCGCCGCTTGCGTTTCAGTTTGGGCTTCTCTTTGGTTGCATTGGCTTCTTTCATTGCATTGGCTTCTTTCACTGCATTGGCTCCAGAGGTTTCTTGATCAGCGACTGCGCGGCTGCTGCTGCTGCGGCTGCTGCTGCGGCTGCTGCTGCTGCGGCTGCTGCTTCTTGTGCCGCAGCTACGGCCTTCAAGATTGGAGATGGCTCTGTCGCTGTGCTTTCTGTAGATGCTTGCAGAATGGACACCGATGGTGCACGTGAGGCTTTAAATTTGGCGCCCGCTGGGAGAAGTCCGACCGCTCCCTGAAGCACTGTTTGTTGTTCAGTGGGTTTCAGAAGCCACAGTTGACCCAGAGTCCTCTGCAACGGGTCTTGTGCTGTCTTCGTAGAGTTGCGCGGACGCCCCGGCTTTGCCTTGGACATTTTTTCTCAGACTTATATGTAATAATTAAATTCCCCAAACCAAATTAAGTACTTTTAGGCTATTTTTGGATTATTTTTGTGGTTCCCAATTAGGTACCGGGGGGGCCACCTATTAGGAGGTAGACGGTAATCAATTTTAGTTGATGTATTTGGTTGTTATCAATTATATTATTAAAAAAAAAAAAATGTAATCCGACGACGTTTTTTTTTGCGCCAAGTGGCGAATCACTGAGAAGGGAGAGAGAGAGAGGCTGTCTTTCGCATGGGAGATGTCCAACAAGATGGACAATGACACTGATGAGGAATCCTGGCTTGTATCTGCCTCTGACGCCCAAATGACGGCGTTGCATCAAGAATACTTGAAGTTGGTCTCTG
>JAYSWT010000108.1:0-1755 GCA_043717905.1 bacterium
ACAAATGCAATAATGCATAGTATCTCACCAACGACGAACTGCGAATATACAATCGATGGGTTCTCAATCAAATACTTCAACTGCCATTGATTATAGGTCTGCAATCAGACAACACAGTAAATCTTACAGGTATTTCACATGCAGCCAGCAAATCTATTAACTGAAAGAATTTGTTTCAGTCATCATCATCATCATTTAAAGTCCATATTGTTCATGCATGTATTGGTTGGACGGTTCCCACATATTAAGTCTCTCCACCTCACACGGTCTTGTGCCCAGTCCCGCTCCAAGCCAAGCAGATCCATGTCAATCCTCACGCACTCTCCCAAAGTTTAGGGTTGGGTTTGCGTTGGTTGGTTTCTACTCCTCCCTTTCCGTCTAACTCTAAGTTTCTACAAGTAGATTCCAAGTCGCTCTCACTCTTGCGTTCCAGATGCCCAAACCATCTCAGCCTATCACGCCTCACCAAGTCTGACACCGCTTCCACATTCAAAGGACAGTTCAACTCCCCATCTTCTACATGGTCACGCATCCCATCCACCGAACCATCATTCTCTCAGCTCTCTCCAGCCTCTGCATTTCCTCTGTCTTCATTGCCCATGTTTCACTGCCATACACCATGATCCTTTGCACACAGCGGTAGTGTCCCAAAGAGGAAGGCTGGCATCTGGCTCGTAAAAAGCAGAGCCGCAACAAAGTGGGTGAATATTGTGTTTCAGCCGAGTGCATATTTCTGAAGCTGTGCAGAACGAGCTGAACGGCGAGTTCTGTGTTGAACCCGGCAATGGAATGTCACGTGACGAGTGTCTACGAGAGAACTCAATTAAAACGTTCTTCATTTCAGAAACAGAGGTCATCAAGTGTATTTACTAGCATAAACTGCTTGCTTAAACTAGCTCTTTCAAGATGGACAGCCACTGACTTCAACAACAGCCTGGGCTGGTACTCATTTGCCGACCATTTGGAAGCCTAGGTAGAGCTTGTCCGCTTTGAGATTTTAATTTAAGTCGTGTCTTTAATCGATTCAGAGGCGACGGCCTTAAGCAGGCGGTTAGGCCTATATGCGGTATTCTTTATGTATGCGTCTGGCTGTTATTATGACACAATAGACCAGCCGTTCTAGAAACAAACGGTGGTCTTGCGGATGCTAGTCAGTTATATTTATTAATTATTAATTATTGTTATTATTATTTTTTTTTTAATGCCCTCGGTACCTTGAATCCCGAGGGCTAAAAACCTAATGCTAAAAACAAACTTCTGAAGTGGCTACATGTCTGAGTCTGCCGGTGCGAAGAAACAACCCTTAAAAGCAACTGCGTTAAATCGCTGCACCATCACGGAGATTTGTTGGAACAAGAAGCTGGATGCACGTGCGTCACCAGAATATATTTTAAGGCGGCGACCCAGCTCAGATAGAAATTCTATGCCAGAAGTATTGATTGGGCCAAGGGTGTCAAACGCCAAAGGCTGGAACGAGAAAGTGTCTGACAATGAATAATATTTGGCTGTTTTTCTTTTGGCTGCAATTTCGGCTGCATGGCCAGCGGAAACGGAATGAGAAGATAGATAGGATTCGGCAAGTGTAATTATTATTATTATTATTAGTTGTATTTGTATTCGTTTAGCAAATCAGTAAAATGTATGACGACGGATTGTCGACCGGCGGACTCTCGTAAATGTCGAAGCTATTTCGCACGTCGTAAATAGAGTAAACCAAATACGGTGCCGTCTACGGTGTTACGGATTTTTCACTTC
>JAYSWT010000109.1:0-1755 GCA_043717905.1 bacterium
GGGCTTGATCATCTGGCCATCGGGGCCCATGGTCGGGATGCCCAGGGCGAAGCGCCAGTGCTCGAGGCTGATGGTTTCCGGGATCAGCTTGCCCGTGGCGAAATTCCCGGGCCGGAGGGAGATGGACACGACCATGAGGAGCGGGAAGATCACCAGCGCGCACAGCGCGATGAGGAACACGTGGGCGGCGATAATCCGTTGAAAGACCCTTCACCACGTCAGCAACGCCAAATAAGCCACATCTATGAATTCAGCTGCACAATTAAACATATAGCAGGAAAGGAGAACATCATAGCAGATAGTTTGTCACGCACATGTACATTTGCGATATCAAACAACGCAATCTTTACTCCTGAAATTCTACGCTCGACTCCTCCTTCTCCAGTTGACATAACAGCTTTCGGAGAAAAGCACTTAATCTAAGAAAGGTTCCACTGTGACTCGTCTATTTCCGAATCTTTACGACCCATTCTAGCAGAACGTTTACGCCGTAATGCTTTCCAATTCACGCACGACTTACACGGTCCAGGTACACATGCCACTTTCGAGCTATTACACAACCAAGTTGTCTGGCACAGCATCTGATATAACATTAAGCTTTGGATCAGTCAATGCGAAGGTTGTCAAAAACACAAAATTACACGGCACACTATACCGCCCATCATGCACTTCCCCACTGGCAATCGTTTTAACATACTCCATGTAGATCTTGTAAGCCCACTTCCTTGTGACCACGGTTTCGCATACATTCTTACAATGTTAGACAGCAAAACACGATGTTTTGAAGTGATTCCACTAAAATCAATTTCTGCCGAAACCGTCGTTACATACATCGTTCGAGACTGGATAGCCAGATATGGCGTCCCGCTCAGCATATTAACCGACCGCGGCGCGCAATTCGAATCATAATTGTTCGAAAATCTTTCAAGCAAACTTAAGATTAAACATCTCCGAACCACCGCTTACCATCCCCAAACTAACGGGATGCTTGAACGATTCCACCGCACATTAAAAACTTCGCTCCGAATCTTGTCTATTTCATACAATTGGACCCGCGTTTTGCCTTTCGTTCTTCTCGGCTGGAGAAACACACCTTTTCGCACCACTGGATCCTCTCCAGCTCAATTACTCTTTGGTACATCAACTTCGATGCCCAATAAACTCGTGAACCTCGGGAATGAATCCACTCTCCAAGAATTGGACGCTGCTCGAACTCACTTTCTGTCTCTTGACACAAATCCACTCTTCTCCGATTCAAGCTCTTACAAACCATACGTTCCTAAGTCCTTCCAGCAGGCTACACACGTATGGCTTCGTTGCATTTCAGACTCAGGGTTGAATCCCCGCTACAACGGCCCTTATCCATTGGTAAGCATCCAAGGAAACTACGCCACACTTTCAATAGATGGTTCAGCCCAGACAATCAACCTATCACGTCTAAAACCAGCTTTCGGTTTCTCAGAAAACGATCCCTTCGCCGATCAGGACAACGCAATCACGCAACCAAACATAGAACCACCACACTTTGTCCCTCCAATGATCAGATATTCACCAGTTCCCCAAACTTTCACCCCAGCCAAACCTACAACGCTTAACACAAGCGCACCTACTTTTATCCCAACGTTTTCCCAACCACACATCGTGGAAAAGAGCCAACCAACACCAGAACCAATAATCACACCGCCAGCAGATAGCACTGAAGACAATAACGCTTTAATCGAAGCAGACATAGCCAACCAGCAACTTACAGAGATC
>JAYSWT010000110.1:0-1754 GCA_043717905.1 bacterium
ACACTGAAACGGGACCACCAAAACCAGAGTTCGGAACAAATATATTTTGGCGACCAAACACTTCGGAGAGGCACCAGAGGGCCAGCCACACGACCGGCATAATTGCCATCACGGCCCTGGTGGAGACTACATCGACTATCGGAGCGCCCGGCCTTGCTGGGGCCAGTCACAGTCGTGGGGAGCGAGTGTACGCCAACTTGGCCAAGAGTCTATGTCGCAATTGTGGGAACAATGTCGACGACTGGGAGCAAGGACCCGGCAGACAGACATCCTCGATGTGGTTGTCATTGAGTAGCAACGTTTCCAGGTGCTGCAGCGCACCGAAGGGTAGCCGAGATGGCAGAAGTTCCGATGCAGAGTTGGGCGCAGCTCTGACAACTTGTTGTAGGAACAGCGGCCAGCAATAATAGACTCTGACCAGGACATGAGGATCTAGAAAAGATTGATACAATCCGAATCAGAACGATGTCGACAACCAACATAAAAAGCAAGACGAGTCGTGGCATCTCTGAAGCGCTAATGAAATGGATATCCCCATTTAGTTACGAAAAGGCGAAATATCTGTCTGCAGTTGGCCATGAAGAAATGATACACTTGGGTCAAAGATTTCGAGATCGATTGAAGTATATTGACAAGAAGCTAAACTTCTCTAGACACATTGTGACATTCTCCACATCTCTGACGCGTTCAAAATCAAGCAGAACAACGTTTCTACAACAGTTCACGTCCAAGGCAAGATCATTTGAGGAGGTCGCTTTAATGATAAAAGAAAATGATTATCACCTACGTTTCTTTGATAATTGTCCGTACTACACGAGCTCAGTGTTAAAGAACAAATCTTCCAACCCTGAGTACAAGATGTTTCTAAACAGTCCTATTATCGAACAGGTTTTAAAAGAAATAAATAATAAGTGGAATCTTGCAGACGCCAATCTTACCGCAGACGATGCGAGGGTCATGTACATGATGTGCGGATACGAGATTGCCAACAACGTCTCCGTCTACATGATAAAAACCGGTACAAATTCAATAAGGCCAATGGAAGCATGGACTGTCCCAGTCATCAGTATGCCACTAAACAAAGGTCTCCACTTTGCGACTTTCTGGAGCCTCATCATTTCAACATATTTGAGCACTTGTACGACCTCAAACATTACTGGACCAAGTCATATGGGAATAGTATCAATTGGATCATTAGTTGTGACTTGATGACACCGATGTTGAAATACATTACTGATGCCGCCAAAGATTCACCGCGCCGCTTTTTAAATCTCCCAATTTCCGGCTGGATAGAGACCATGTTAGAGCAGTATTCTGGTTCGCTCACGCGGAGGCCAATTTTTAAATCGTCTCTCAAAAAATATGATGCCTAAAAATCAATTTAAAAAGCAATTCAATTATCGATCAACTTACCGTCATAATGACGTGGCAAAATACCAGTGGAGGAGATCTTTTCAGTTCGATGACAAATTCCTATATAAGGAATAAGGATGAGAAAACCACCCCCACAATTTCAAAATTTGATGAACGTCTAATTAAATTTACTTACGTTTATTTTCATCAATGCCGCACTGCTTGTACTATTTATCTCAAATAAATGATGTGTCTGACTGGTGCCTACAAATGTTAAACCTCGATTATTTCAATTCTACTTGTCCGAGTTCTATGACCAGTAAATATGAGGTACACGCTACATTTATCCACAACAGTTCTGGCCGCCAACCACTTGGAACAAGGAAAATATGTAAGTTCGG
>JAYSWT010000012.1:0-2443 GCA_043717905.1 bacterium
CCATTGGGGTCTGTTGTTACCGGCACGAAAAACACTAAGTTATCCCCAGCGGCTCTAAGCGTCGATACTGCGGTCGCAAGATCGTTTTCACAAGCATTCAACCCAGTAAGACCGGTAAAAGGGTCGCCTTGAAGTACTTTAGAGCCAGTAATTATATGGACAGCATTGGGATTTGCTGTTCTGAAAGCTGAGTGATACGTCATCACAGCTGTGACTCGTGTAGCACTCGTGCGGAGTATCCCATCTCCCCCCACACCATTACCAACATCATTGTGATTTCCGCAACTTAAATGTATGTCTGGAGCAAACAAGTTAACACGGTCTATACGCTGAATATAATTGGTTTTAGAATTATTACTATTCGCAAGAAATCCAGTTCCTCCGACTGCATTATTGTAAACGTTATCACACCCAAGCAATGCAGCAATAGTTTTATATAACGCCGAAAAATTATCGTACGGTGTACCATTACCGCCGTCAGTTAAAGAGTCACCCTCAAAAGACATTTTATAAGAATTACCGATCTGTAGTGGCCCTACATAGTCGTTAGGACCATGTGCGACACGATAAAAGACGGTATTCGTCCAATCGTCAGACCCATGAACCCGCACTACATGAAATCCTGATTTAGACCGAGGTAATTTAGTCAAATCCAACAACCACATGTTATTTGCGGATGTAAATGCTACATTTGGTCTGTTTATATGAAGTAGTCTTCCGTCGACTTCGAATTTTAGTTTGTTTCCGTCTCCAGAATATATTGGACCGGCAGGCATGATAGCCACCCAGCGCGCATTAGTCTCAAAAGAAATGACGGGTTTTTTACCAGAAGTAGGATAAGAAGGAACTGCCACAGTCCCTTGATTTGGAGCTAACAATGATAAAGAGTTAGTGGGGTCTACTGGTCCGCCTGTTACAGTAACAGGCATATTAGAGGTAGAAACAGTAGTAGTGTATGTTAGACCGAGGCCGGGAGCCGCACTTAACACACCGCCAAACGACAATGTCGTAGACACTACGGTTTGCGATATGTTTACAATTCCGATACTGCCCGTACCACCACTGCCCGAGTTCCAAGACAGGATTTGTGTTCCAGCGACCACACTTGCTCCGTTAACGCCTGAACCCCGGTCAGCGTTACCACTGGTAACGGTACCGAGGGTAATGAGGCCTTGCCCAACTGGAGCGCCATTAGCACCAGTACCCGGTACGATCATTGACGCTGTGGCACTAAAACCGCCGTCATTAGCAACAAAGGACAGAACTCCTGTCGGCACAGAAATATTTGTCGTGGGCGGTAACCCTTGGAAAGGTGTCGATGCATTTACCCCAGTCGAAACACCCCGGTAGAACCATAAACATCCTGACGATCCACCTCCGTCGTAGACGCCGGTATTATCTACATGAGTCGGCTCAGTCGCACCTGAAGCAGTTGCCGCTTGCGCGGGATGCATTTGATATAGATTACCCGCACTGTTACGCACAAACCAGCCCGATGGGTAGGTGATTCCTGTTGCCCAAAGAGGGGCCGCAAACCAAGGCTCTAATTCGTCGCTGTTATTACCACGAGCATTAGTCATAGCCCGCTGCATTTTTGAAATTACCAAACTTCTTTCTCCGGGAAGGGCAGGAGTAATACCAACAATATATTCTATCGGCTCATAAGTCGTATTAACAAGTGTGACTGGTGTATTGGCCCGATATGGACCCACTGTAGTTCCTACTCCTGTTGGGATATTGTAAACAGGTGCACGTGGTGCACTAGCCACCGCACACAACAATTGAATACCAACAAAAGCTAAAGGATTACCAATTCGAATCGATTGACCGGTAGGAATAGTAATATCAATAGATGAACGGGGTTGTAAATATGGCATACATTTTTCTAGATGAGGATACAGGAAACAATCTATGTAGACGGAGCTTGTTCAATGTCAATTGGATCAATAATAGCATCTACCCAGTTGTCCCCCATATCGTCTTCCTCAACCTGTGAATTAACGATTTGTGATTCTTTTGAATCACCGAGTTTGTACAACATTTTTGGATATTCTTGAAAGTTCATGATTATTCCTTGAAAATAGATGGCATCATTTCGATCGTGAAATGATGCCATCAAATGATGACTAATTAAGTCGGACTAGCAAACACACCAGAAGGATTAACAATCGCCCAATCAACAGCAGTAGCCGCAGTCGCGTTTGCTGTGCCATAAATAGTAAACAAACCAACACCAGCTACAATACGCTCCACTCGCAAACAAGTGGCATCAGCAGCAACTTGAGCTACAACCGCAAAGATAATCGATTGAGGGGTTACCAAATTATTAGTAATAACCACAGAAGACGTACCGATAGCGATTGCAGCTGCGCCTTGTGTTTGAGAACATGTCAACGCTCCCGCAGTAGCCGGACCAGCAGAAGTTGTCGCCATACCGGCTGCA
>JAYSWT010000111.1:0-1754 GCA_043717905.1 bacterium
CGGTGTGTCGTGGCCTATCATGTGGCACTATAAAGGACAGAAAGTCACACGTCGGATGAAGACCGGGTTTCTTGCCCGGTGCTGGGGAACCTATGCCCGATTTCCTGACATTCAAGATGGCCGAATTGATTCGGCAACTATTACTATCGCCGTAGCGATACTTCCGAGGTCACACCGTGGACCGTGGTCTATAGGAGCACTATACAAGGGGCTAGAGACCACGATCGAAACAATAACCGGGGATTCTGCCCCGGACGGGTGGATCGCCGCCCGATTTTTCGGGAGCCAACATGGCCGCCGCAACATTACCGCCTCTACAATCGCGGTAGCGATCCCACCAAGACCACGCGGTGGATTTTGGCACTTCACAACATCAGTCGAGACTAAAGGAGGCACGAGGGAG
Source organism: bacterium (assembly GCA_043717905.1). Lineage (GTDB taxonomy): Bacteria > Patescibacteriota > Minisyncoccia > Phycocordibacterales > UBA6899 > MHLP01. The sequence continues at coordinate 404 of JAYSWT010000111.1, forward strand.
AAGAAAACCGGGGATTGGGCCCCGGAAGGGGGGACCCATGCCCGATTTTGCTCGAGCGGACAAGATGTCCTCCAGGCGGTCGACCGTTGTGCCTTCCAAAGCTCTGCTTCACGGCAGACTGTACAATCGGGACTAGCGTTTCGGCCACGCGAAGCTCGTTACTCAAGCGTCGTCGGAGACAGCAGCGACGTAGCCAGTTCTGGACGAAAATCCAGGGGCCAAAGAGTAGATTCCAAAATGGCGTCTTCGGTCAAGGATCTACAGCTGGTCTCCCACCACCGGCTACCTTGCTCCGGTAGTCCTGACGATCAGAGAGATAATTACAGAGGCCGTCCCCTCCTCGGGGTCCACGACAACCGGTGCCATGCAAAGAAATGCAATGAGAACAGGCGGACCGCTGCTCAAAATTTTGGGAGCACCTACCGCAGTAACCACGACGAGACGAATTTGGGGCCAGGCGCCCTTACCACCGAAGTGGGGATAGCAGCCCCCGACACCGTGGTAATTCTCAACCCACTGTCACCGTCTTTTGTCAAATCCCATATCAACCGCATGTAATGCTAGCATTTACATGGTTTTACCATGTAAATTCTCAAATCTCTATGCACTTTACATGGTAAAATCATGTACACATTGCAACCTCCAAACAAAAAACATGGCTTGTGTGTAAAAATTAAATATATATATGGATAGGTTTTATCACACTTTTATCAATATGTCTAGCATCCAGAAGTTTACGAAAGAAGAGAGGAGCGCGATCAAGCGACAAAGCAAGCAGGGGGACAAGCCAAGGATGTCGCCAATAAATATTTATTGTTACTATAGGGGACAAGAAAAGGATAAGCCATCGACATTGACTACAGCACCAATCCAAAGAATATCAGGTTCGAGCAAAAAGTATTTGCTTAGTATTTTTTAAACTATTTAATCATTTTCATTTAGTGGTCAGGAACAAATGCAGCTCCTTCAGCCCACGAAGAAGCCAATATCACTAAAGCAGTGGCCAACACAAAAGTCAAACAAAAGGTAACAAGTTACTTTTAAAAATCATAATTATCTTCTTTTTTAGCGATGAAGATAACAGAAGGCTGCTTGAATGACGGGCAAAGAGAGCTCAAGCAAAAGTAGAACACCGGAGAAAAATTGAGAAAGAAGAGCAAACAAGGCAACTAACTGTAGCAAAACAAAAACAGGTGGAACAAGAGATGGTAAAGAACGATCTGGACCGTCAGCAGAATGAGAAGGACTGAGAGCAAAACAATCTGGACAAGGCTTAGAACGCCCAATTCGAGCAGATTTCGTCGACGAACAAGTCTTTGAAGAAGCCTTGTTCATAGCAAGGAAGATTGAG
>JAYSWT010000112.1:0-4449 GCA_043717905.1 bacterium
CCGCCAATCTGGCCACCACAGCGCCTTCCAAAAAGCTTCCGAAGAAGAAGCGGACGCGAGCCAAGACCGCCGAGGCCAAGGCTCGACAATGGTCCACTCACGTGTTCCAATAAATTCCAAATAGGCAGGCCAGCGTAGCCGCCGTACAATACAAATTTAATTAGGGAAAAATCTCTCTTGACGTCACGGCAAAAGCTGAAAACAACAACGTCATCTTGTACTACGCTACAGGCGTCCTACGAAGTGTCCTAGGTCTAGAGTAGACCATCATGAGAAGTTTTATAATAATTTTATTTGGAAAAAAAAGGATCGACAATGGGCAAGGCTACTACTACACTTGCGCTGATGCTATAAATGCTTCTCGTTTCTCCAGCTTTGCCTTCTTGTTGTTGTCCTGCCTCTCGGCCGCGTCAATTGCCCGTTTCGATGCGGCTGACTGCTTGATCATCGATTCAAATTTGTCGATATGCTGTTTGATTTCTGGTGATCTAGCTCGGCGGAGTTCCCTTCGAATGCAATTTTCCCGAACTTCGTACGAGCCGATTCCTCTGAAGCGTTGCCTCAAAGCCTTTAAAGTCTGGTGCCCTTTTTCGATCGATTCGTCTGACTTGTCGGCAAGGCCTCCATATTTCGTGACCTGGTGCAACAGATGTCCATCAAAGGTGAGATGCCACTTTGGTTGGAGAGTCGTCAAACCCATTTGGAGCCACAATGCCTTGGCCTCTTTCAAAGCGTTGGCCAGCCTTTCCTTTTGTTCATCGGTTGGCAATAAACCTCCGTCAATTCCTCGAACGGTTGACCAAATCGCATCAAGAAGTCCAAGGAGTGAGCAGTAGTTGTTGCACATCGATTCGACAGCCGCTTCAGTAGTTGTTGGACATTTGGACAGCAGACACTTTTGTAGAAAGCCAGGGTGAGGTACATCCTTACCAAGGAAAATTGCTTCGACATTGTTCATTATCCGAATGCAGGCTACACCATTGAACTTTCCGCCATGGTAGTGTTCTCTCTTGACGCCGCTTTTTCGAAACACAGATTCGAACTGCTGATTCAATGACGACTTCTTTGCATTGTGCCTTTGGACCCGTTCCTCATATTCATTCCTTGCTTCAGTTTCTGCCTGGCTTGCCTGGATACGGGTCTTGTTACTCGCAACTCTCATTGCCTTTGCCATTGCTGATGTTGGATTCAAAGCTTCTAGCTCCTTGGCTTGTTTGTGATTTGCAATCGCGGCCTGATGTTGCTGTTTTGCAACACGGTAGATATTTCTTGCTCCTTCCGTTTCCACATCCTTGAAGTCTTCAACATCCAGGTTCACCCAATTCTTGAACGACTCAAGGACTTTATCGACCAACCCCATTGGGCAATGCAAAATTGGAATGATGATCCTCTGGGGATCGATGTCACAAAGTCCCCGACCATTGACTCCGCCAACGTTAGCTGGTTGTGTTTTTCTGTTCGGACGTGCGAGCAGCACCATGAATTCTTCGAGGCACTTCTCAAGGCTTTCCTTTGTTCGAAGGTTGTTAATGTTGTGATCACAGTTGAAGTCGCTGGCTTTCTTTGTGCACATTAAACAATGGGATCCGGCACTGTTGTTCATTCCAATCATCATCGCGAGGAATGCAAGATCACCAATAAATAGTTCATTGAATGCATTGATCACGACCTTTGCTGCAAGGTCGGAGTAGTTTACTCCAGCGAATACAGGATCATCAATGGTCACGGACCCAAACGTAGCGGCCTCACCATGTGAAAAGGTCATGGTAGCAGTAGTGTCGTTGATACCTTGTATAAACCCAATTGTTTCAGGACGGATGGTTGATGGCACCATGTATGAACGGAAGGCTTTCTTCACATTCTGTCGGTGATACACTGTCACGACCGAGCTCTGCTTCAGTTTTGTAATTTGTTCCTTCACCTTCGGCATTACGCTATTGTCCATTAGATCGTAGGCATCTTTTGTGCACTCGACGCTAGCAAAAACAATCAATGGGCACTGGTAACCCAACTGCCCCTTCCCTTTCCGAACAGCCGGTGGTGACAAGTTGAGCTTGAAAGAAATGGGACAGTGCCTGTCACCATGGTCTCCACCAAATAGCACTGTCACGCCTTGTTTTTCAAAACCGTCACCAACATAATCGAGTATTGGAACTCCGTCGAGGACATTGACGTCGGGATTGACAAGGAACAAGTGTTGGATATACAAATCGACTTCGGCCTCAATCTCATTTGACAAAACGCCATTCCAATAGTGTACTTGCTCGGGTGGTTTCTTCTCTTTCCCTTTTGTGTTTGCCCACTCGTGAACGTACGAACCAAACACAACTTCCTTTGTTCGGTGCAACCCGACTTGGATGTCGATTCGTTTCGTCTCGCTGGATGCCAACTCGATATTTGCCTTTGCCATATGATTAATATACGACCGTACCTTCTTCATTCGAAAGTCATTGAGTCCACCAACTCGAGCAAGTGCAATGGTCTGTGTTGTCGTCAGCAGCACTTGTTTTTTCGGGGCCTTCCGCTTTCGTACAACCATTTTAAATGTCGCCGGATTCGACTTTGACAAAACTGTAAGCATCCCCTCAACCTTCTCCTCTGTATTCAAGAGGGTGGCCACCCAGTTAGTCTTCTCTGCTTCTGCCTCAAACGATGCAACCGATTGTATGTCTGGTGGAAGGACAACCAAAAGTTTTCGCCCGTTTCGATGCTCTAGCTGGAACACCCGCTCGTTCTTGTCATGGATTCGTTTGTGGAGGAGTGATTGCAACACCACCTCCTCCTTCAACTCAGAAAGGAATTCATTTGTTGTTGCATCCTCCTCCTCATCAAAGTCAAGAACCAAGGGATTATGTTCGTTGTTGTTGGGCGGATGACGAGTGACAGGCTGCGGAGTGTCGAAGACAACAACCGGGGCAACGACAACTCCATCATCGGCAGCTCCGGACGACAATACTTCTTCTGGCGGAGACAACAATACAGGCGGAGATGTCAATACTGCTTGCTTCTTCAATTCGGTGCCCACATCCCCATCTTTGTATTGTTCAGCAGCATACTTCTCGTACTTGTTAATAAAGGCATGGAGCAGCTCCTTTGCTGCCACGTCGACAGATGAATTGATCAAACGCTGCAATTTTCTAAAAGTCCGATCGTCGATTTCCACGTTGCCACTTTGTGCAGCTGCACTCACAAGTTCTTGGATGTACCCAAGTAGCAGGCCTTTTGGAGAGAGAGATTTGAGTGGTGATATGGGCTTCGCTGGCATCTTGTCGGAAATATCATTCGTCATGGTGGCGGCACTCCCACCAGCGGCCAGCAGTTGCATCAGAACGCTGCGCTGGGATTTGGTTCGAAACGTTGGTATATGCTCGCCGACAACCGGATACAACCGAAGACTCCCACTCGTATCGTAGACATCTTTTGGACAAAGCTCTTTCCCACCAGGACCAATCTTGATGAAACGTTCTGGCTTGTTACCGATTCGGTACGGCATCCAATCGACATCAGGTTTACACATGAGCATCAACAATTCGAAATTGTTTTTTGAAAAGTAATCCTTGTTGTCACCGCCATTGTACACGCGGAGCAATCGTAGAATCGCCTTCAACTCGTCCTCTTTGAGACCAAAGAACTTGCAGAGACTGTTGGGTTCATCTCCAGATAACCTCCAAAGGTAAGGATTCACTTTGCTTGCTGCGGATTTTATCAAAGAAACGAATTCTTGTTGTGCCTCGTGATAATTCATTTTTTTGTTCTACAGGGGTTGAAACTGTGACACCGCTTGGTCATCAGTTGAGTGGGGTGCGTTGAAAACTTCTGTCGAATGGATCACAGTATGGTTGAGCCGTTGTGGACATCCGTTGCACGGTTGTTGACGGCAGTTTCAACATCGTCGACAACATTTAACTTTTCAAACGACTCGCTTTTGTCGCTGCTTCATATTCGCTAAATACGAGTGCGAGCTCGTGGATAAATGAGAAAAAGCTCGGCTTTTTATTGGTACAAAATTAGTGTAAGGGTCCTACCTACGTCCCGTTCTACGCTGGCTTATAGAGACTAGAACACGTGGTCGTCGAAGTCTTTGTTCGAGCTACTACCAAGTCCTACGGCAAAGATCCCACCGTCCTCCGTCTGTTTTTGGGGAGCTTCTCATCGTGCTTGTTCGTTGTGACTCGAAAACCTTGTTCCATGCCCCAGCCGGCGTGTCGAACACGGCTATTCAATCGTCTTGGAACCGGCACGAACCTGCAGTCCTACAGACTAGACTAGACGCACACCATGGACTTCCAACCAAAGGACCTACGGACTTGCAACAAGACAATACTAATTAAGGACTTTACGACTATTCACTACTCCGACCTCCGCGCCAACCCTTCTGACACGCCAGCACAGCACAGCACACCACACCACACGCGCGTCGACTCCAAAAAGCCGTGGACGCCCCACGAA
>JAYSWT010000113.1:0-1747 GCA_043717905.1 bacterium
GGGTGTGGCTCTTTTAGAATGACACCCTATTCCTATTTTATCAGCCGTAGATGACAAGGTCTTTTCTTGTCAGAAGGCTGATGTTGGAGTTTTGGCAACTCCGAGTTTGCGTAGCGGGTTGCATGATTTCGCTCTTGTTCTTGTTCAAGATGAAACTTCCAATACTCTTCAAAATCGCCACTTGCGCGTAAGGCTCGCAAACGTAACACGGCTTCCGCGCTCGCCAATCCCCAACGCGCTCCGGTTTTTTCCATGCGGTCTTTGACCAGATAACGACAGGCTCCTTCGATCACTCCGGTTGCTATCGGATAACCCTTTGACAAGTATTCGTCATAATGCAAATACTTTTTGTAGTTCAATAGGTAATTTGCACATTTGTCCACTCCTTCTCGCTCCGATCGGCTCAAACCTCTGATGGTTGCGCTGCGCCGCATCCCCGCCGCCACCAGACTACTTTTGCCTGAGAGGATTCCTTTTAATCTCTCACTGACCCATTCTTCGGCTTCACAATCTCCTTCTTTGTGAAAACACCAAGCCGCTTTCCACAAGTATTCTATGACATGAATCAAGTCCACTATGATTCGCAATTTCACCCCGCGCTCTTTTGCTTTGGATTCTAATAATTTCAACTGCGATTTGTTCCCATCAACTAATCCGACCCACTCTTTTTGATGAAGCGGGTCTCGACTTTCTGACTCGGAAAACGCTTCTTCGATTACTTCTGCCTGACTCTTTTTGAGACTCGCCCAGACTCGTTTCTCCTCCGGACGGGGACGCGCTTTGACTAACTCTGCGCCTGAAAGTTCGCCTATTATCTCTTCGGCTTGGCGCGGATAGGGCTTGATTGTATAGACACTCGCGACGGTTGCCATTCGTTTTCTGAACGACTTCTCGCCTTTGCTTCGGCGATGTTTCAGATGCGGTTTGTTTGCCGCCGCCGCTTTTTGGGTCACCTCCCGCAAGTCTTCCTGTCGCATCACGACTCCTTTCCCATCCGTGCTGATGACCAATATCTGACCCGTTTCATTGACCTCCTCAGCACTCGCTTTTTCTTCTTGACAACTCTCGTAAAATGAATCAAAATCCTCTGCCGCTCTGACGGTCAATTCTTCCACTTGACGCTTCGCGACGCTGGCTCCCGTGTGATTCTTGATGGTTGAAACGACCTCCTCAAAAGATTCTTTCGAGGCACATTCGGCGACCCGTTTCCGCACTGTGTGGGAGTACAGTTCTGGTGGCAAGTTCAACTCTGAATCCAATGGATGCAAACTCTCCAAACCAACTCCACCATACCCGTAACGAGTCAAACTCACTGTCCCAAAAATGCTCTCCACCTTCCGCGTGTGCTGAAACCTCTGAGCGTGAGGTTTCTCGTCACTGCTCACCACAGGTTCAAGCGGCAAACTCGCTCCACGCTCTTCAAGATGGGCTTCGAGAAGTTGACGCATCAACTCACGTCCATCCACTTCAAGAAATTCCTCTACTTGAGAATGACTCATCTGGTTCATCTCTGGCGAACGAAGGTTATTTACTATAAAATCAAATTGCTCTTGCGCCGCAAAGTAGGCATTTGCCTCTTGCGGTTTGAGAGCGGCAACGCAGGCTAACATCATGTTACACGACCTCTTTGGTTAGATATGGTTTATGGTAGAACTTATCTACCATAAAGGTCGTGCGTCTGCGATGCAAGATAAGAACTTAGTCGCTCTTTTATTACATTTAGCTGTCATCCTAAAAGAGCCGCACC
>JAYSWT010000114.1:0-1740 GCA_043717905.1 bacterium
TACTTCCTATCTTTCTCTTTCGTACTCCTATGACACAGGATGCCGCACCTGTCTCATGTAATGTGTAAATATGTGAATAGGTGTTCTTTGTTAATGTACATATTAAATGTCACTAATTTTCATTTTCTAAAATCATCTAATTAATTTTTCCACCACCACAGGAGTCACTCGAGATCACATAGACGATTTTAGTTTAGCTATTACTTTCAACAACCTACACCCTAATCCATACAACGAATTATTATCCTTCAAGTTCAACACTACTACTTACACGTCGAAGCACTCCAACAAAAACTCCTCGACTCTCTCTGACAGATTCTGAAAACACGCGGCCGTTTGAGCATTGCATCGAAAGAGGTTCCGGCGAATTGATGCCCCGATGCAACGGACGGCGGGTCTCGCTTAGGGTATTCACCCGATGCAATCTTCAAGCGGCAGATTTAATCAATTTCGAGCGATCACGATCACATCGCACACTTTTTCTCTTCGCCACGTCAATCGACACTATTTATACACATACCCACATCGTCTCACTACCCTCGCCGCTCCGCGTCTTCTGGTGGGGGCTGTTTGTGGTGATCTCCCCCCTATTTCGACCGGTTTCTGCCTCACCGGTTTTCCACCCTATTTTCAGCGACGCAGTGCCATGGCCCTCAGACGGACACCAATCAAACAATAACTCACATAATCACTACCGTGAGCGACGTTAATCCATCGGGAGTGCACACAAACACACCAAGACAACCAAATATATCTACGGATTGAGAGAGTTTGAGGTAACTCCGAAAAGCATTGATCGTACGAGATTGATACAGTCGTTGGACACAAAACTATTAGAAGACCACGAGTTAAAGAATGGTGAGGCATCGGACACAGAGAGAGAGAAGCGGCGGACATCGTGATCATGTATGACAATGGCAAAATTAAACGGTCAACCGTCAGCAAATCAAGAGATGTCAAACATTCCGTCGAGTACAACAACTTATAGTACAAATGAGACGCAAAGAAACACAATTAAAACAGCCAACACATCGGGATCGTCGTATCCAGACCACATTTCATCGTCCACCCCAAATATATACGCTTTAAATCATCCAAAGTTTATTAAATCACAGAATGTGGCATTTGCCCAAAAAAACCTATGATTCGGACATTTATGAGGGCGATCTCATGAAGAAAACTCCCTCCAACAATGCCACATTTGGAATCAACAATAAGATAAAGCAAGACTATGTTCAGGAATACTACGAAATTGACACGAGCGCCTCCACCACTGATTTCGCCTATGATAATTTCCAGATGCAGTCGCCCCCTGACACACCTGAAGTAAAGATCTCGGTATATCCAAGTAGGGGAGAAACGTTTATACCTCCTAATTTATTATACTCCAACAATCGATATTTACCAACAATGAACATTAATGATCCCAGAAACATAATGTCTTACAGACCTGTTCTCGTGCTTAATAACGACACCCCTTCAAACTCAATAAACATAGCTGATTATCCGGCATCCGGTTTGGTACAGTAAGCACAGTTCCCAAATGATAAAATTAGCATTGATAGTGCTAATACAAACTATCAACAATTGAAGCATTTGCAGAACACTGAGAACTCTGAATCCTATTTTCGACAAGATCTGGACACGACAGTTGGCACCCAGCAGAATAATTCCCCATTGGTGGACGATACCCAAGAGATTTTAATTCGCCCAACATTGCACCTTGAACTGAATCGTTTG
>JAYSWT010000115.1:0-1736 GCA_043717905.1 bacterium
GACACAGATGAACTATCAGATGATGAGCAAGACCGGCGTGCCCCTGCTGCCGGGGGAGCACTCGACCGACTTCTCGATCCTACAGGAGGACTTTCCGGCACTCCCGGTCGCGCAGAACCCGGTCATGTGTGCTGAGTCCCAGCGCTCCTCGTCCGCGGTCGTCCTCAACAGTTGTGATAACTCGAGCCAGTGCACACCAGCAACAACGCGCTCGTGATCATGGCGGCCGGGAGGCGTGGCAGCAATGGTCGTCGCCGTGGAGGCGATGGCAGTGACTGCTGTAATAACTCACATAACTGCTACTACAAGTGATTCCGACTGGAAGCGGGCCCGCTCTAAAGGGCTCTCTCTCCAGACTCAAATGATATTAAGTTCTCTTGCATGGCGAAAGATGAGATGGACTACGAGACTACCAAGTCCAACATCATTTCTAATCTCTCGGCCAAGGGAATGGACAACAAGAATATGAGGTATGCCAAGTAGCCCTTCTCTATCGTTATCTCGAAAGTCAACGGTACATCGAAGAATTACAGAAGATCATCGAAGAGAACAACTATCGCTCTTCGATGTCTCTAGAGCCAGCGGTAGTTAAGTCGTCATGTCAACAAACCCGTCAGTAACAAGACAAATCCATATTTTATTGATAAAATGCCACGTAAACCACTTCTTGGTTGTAGCGACGAATTGCGTATTAAACAAAAGCGGTCATTTGGTTTTCAAGCAGAACAAACAGTTTGGGACATTGGCCATCCAAGTATTGGCGTGACTCAAAGGAATTTAGTAATATCCAATTTCGTTCCCGATTGGAGAATTTCCGATACATCAGGACCACTCCGGCTCACTGAGTGAAAGAATATTGGCTTGGACTACAGAGATACAGAATGTAGACCTGAAAGACATAATGCCCAAACTGATTGAAGAAGACATCATTAAACATGTCGATCCAAACATTGTCGCAGAAGCTTTACCATACTGCGTTATTACACTTGGAAAGGTTTTGAAATTCTATAACGAAATTAGTTCACGTTTAGTGTTGAGTTTTCTCAAATGTTTACTCACCCATTGCGACACAACTGGTCTGGCCATCACTCCGTATTTGGGGAAGATATTTATGTTCTACAATCCACATATGATTGATAGAAGCTCCAACGTCTGAAATATGCAGGATAGAATATATTACCGTCAATATAAAGAAAAATCAAAATCAATCAAATCAATTAAAAACTTCCCGTCATCATGACGTAGGGCCATTTGGATTAGAGGAGGCCTATTTGACGTCATAAGAGTATGCTATAAAAAGCATACTCTCAGGCATTTCAACGCCCCAGTAAAATTTTGATAGATGGACTGCGATCATTGAGTCTGCAATTTACTATTTATCCTGCTCTCTTTTCGGACCTACGTTCTTGTCATTTGTCTCTCTCAATTTTATACAACATTTGAACTGCATTTGTGTTGTTCGCGAACAGTGTCTGTAAAAATGTCATTTGGTGATTTGTGTTATTATTCTGCTGGTGCTGCTAAATATGAGAAGGAAAAAGTGCGTTTTATTTACTTCATTGTTTCACTGAAGAGATCAGTACCACCCCTGCATCTCAGTGAATATATATTACGCTATAAGGCCAACGACGTCCTTATACACCATTTACAGCGTATTTGTGTAGATGAAATACTGTCATTATCTAAATTTAGCAATCTATTAATGTTTGGAACAGCAACATAATGGAATGTTGTAC
>JAYSWT010000116.1:0-1735 GCA_043717905.1 bacterium
TCGTTTATATAGTGATTTTAGGGCCCTGGGGTCCTTGTTAAAATTAATGTACTTTAGTACAAATTCTCTAATTAAGAGATTATGTAGTATTGGCGCCAGCGAAAAATCGTCACGATCAGATAAGGAGCTCATGAGTTCGTTATCTGATCGTTGCCATCAGATAAGGAGCTCATGACGCCCTTATCTGATCGTGGCGGAGTGCAGACTTTGCTGTGAGCTAGCCGATGTCTGACTGGATGGCGAGTCCGTATATAAAGTAAGTTACTTCCGCTTTTTCATTCTTATTGAATATTTTTTAGCAATTTATCAGAAAAAAAATTTCCGACGAAAATTTATCAATAGTAAGGGTTTTATTATTACCTTTAATATTATTTATTTATTTATCTTTTCAGATGACAGCAGCACAACTACTAGCATTTGATGAGTGCCTCAAGCTGAGAGGCGACTTCATCCGGCGATGCGGGGCAACTTTCCCAATAGCCATCAGGGCTTTTCAATAGCTGGATCAGCAAGAGAGGCAGCGTATTGAGGCTGCGAAGATAGAGAAGGCAAGACTCAAGGCTGAGGCCAAGAAAATCCAGGACCAGAAGGAGAACAGTGCTCTTTTACAGAGGAAGATAAAAGATGCCAAAAAGCGCCTGGACAGTCTCTTAGAACTGGAGAAAAAAGAGAAGGTGGCTGAGGTTGCTGATTTTCACCAGAAGGGGCGTGAAATCAGAGCTGATCATGAGGGGAAGTTGGCCGCCAAGCGCGAGAGAGCAGCTATTCGTGCTGCAAATAACTCACTGTAGCTGAGCTTCAAAGTGAACGACGCTGCGGCTAAGGGAAAAGGAAAAAGACAGGATAAGAAGAAGGCTGGGGTTGCACTCAAGACGATTCCTGAGTATGACCCCAAAACCAATTGGGTGAATGGCAAGTTCCCGCCAACGGTGCGAGCGGTAATCTCGCTATCCGATGATGAGGATGTGGTCTCCGATGGGACATATGATCTGGATGGGTCAATTTCCGCAAAGAAAATCCGACCATCAGTTTTCAATGACTCGGATGTTGAGGGGCCATCAACATCAGCCGCAGCAGTCTCAGCACCAGCAGTCTCAGCACCAGCAGTCTCAGCACCAGCAGCAAATAAGAGGAAAATTGCACCCAAAATAGCTCCGATCATTATAAGAAAGGGTGCAATAGTCAAAAAGGGAAAAATAGTCAGAGCAGTGGCCTCTATTTCTTCTCCTCAATAGACAATTTTGTTTGAGAACGAATCCCGGCCCTCTTTAGGGCCACCATTGTGGATTGTGTTGTCGTTTCGTTATTGTTGAACTCGAACTGATCTCAGCTGTTAGCTTCCAAGGTCATCATGTGTCAGCAAGTGTCTATCTTTCGAGACACTTGATCCTAATGATCCTACCACAAATGTTTCCACGGTAGTGAAAATTTTGGTTTGATTCATTATTTGTGCCGCTACGTCAGCATACTTCGTAGTATTCCTGGGGCTGATACTCTCGACGTTTGGAATCGTCTCGTAAGGCACTTTGATATCGACTAAATATATTGCCTTCTTAGTTCTAACAATGATATCTTGCCTGAGTCGGGTTTCGACCTCAAACGCCGGTGTCTCAAGCTCAGCGTTCACCCCATGTTTAATCAACACATCAAACAGTAGATCAGCAATGTTATTGTGTCTCTTGTTTATTAGGGGCATGTTGTAGATACAATGTTGGAGAACGTGTGCCTGAGTCTC
>JAYSWT010000117.1:0-1730 GCA_043717905.1 bacterium
ACACTTGCAGGAATCACACACACCTGGGGACGCTGGTGCAACAGCAGTTCAAGCCTCCATTACAACCAATTTCGTCAATAATCCCAGTAGCACTAGTGAAAGGTCTAATGATCAATCAGAATTTTATACTCTAGCTACGAATCCTCTGGAGGTTATACCATTTGGCACAGCCAGTTCACACATCGCAATCATTGGCGTTGACATAGATTCAATCTGTGTTTCAGGCACGGACATGAATGCTGTTTTGAGCACTGTACTAGGCAAATGCACATCTGTCAAATTCAATCTCGTGATGAACCGATTAAACTGCAACAATCGAACCAGATTCAAACTGAAACCGACCACCCATGGTCCCAACCGCATTTCCCCTAAGCGTAGGGGCAAAAAAATATCTGCCGTGAATCTGGACAAGTACAAAAATATCAAATTATGCGAAGTCAAATTGGGAAACATGGATTTTCATGTGATGTTGTATTTCGTGGATGTTGATAAAGTTCCTGAGAACTATTATTTAGACAATATACATCTCAGTGTTGTCGTGGCATGCTTCAATGCCGCCAAGATGAGAAGCTGGGACTACATTCCCGCAATCGCACATGAAACCGTGCAGGTTGCTACTGGAGCCAGCATCCTGAAAAGCAAATGCACCAACATGCCAAATTTGGAGGTTTTCGATGGTAATCTCCGTGGTTGCTTTAAACCAGTCCAATCCAGTAGCCACACTCTCCCCCCAAACGCCGCTAGGTTTTTACTCACGCATTTTCGTGATAACCTGACGAAATTGGCAAACCTAGACCCCAAAAATGACATTGATTGGGAGGATATCCCATTTGACCAGTACGCTTATCACGGCTGTCGGCAGTTGAAGAAAAAAATGAGTGTACGAAATGATATGGTGAAAGCTGCTCAGTTTATGGTCGATGGACTGTTTGTCCATGTGCAGGCAGTCGGAGTCAAGTCTTCCTTTCCCAATTATGAGTATAAACCAGTATCAATATTGGATACAAAATCTGTAGATGCTTGTATAGGAGAAGGTATGGAAAGAGCCTGTAATTTTTTGAAGTCCGACGTTCTGACTCAAGTCGGTTCAGCAGGGAGGTCTAACATTATATTCAGCATTGATGTTGCTGCCACCATCCGACCATTGTCAAAGAAATATTCCTATATGCCCAACGGAACAGTAGCTGCCCAGTTTCTAAAATCGCTGGTTCAGGGTCATGATTCGTATGTACGTGATCCCGAAATCAATTTGGTCGATTTGAATGATGTTGAAATAGAACTGAAATGCACTGATTTAATAGAAGAAATCAACGCGATGTCTCAATCATCCGAGGAATCATCTGGGGACGAGGAGGAATCTGTTTCAGCTGATGGAAATGGGTCATCACCCTCAGCGGAGGGATCCTCAGATGATGAAGAGGAAGAAGAAGCTCAATCCGTTAGTTCCATTATTTCAGCAGGTGCAAGGGGAGTAAATTTCGTGCATGCTCTTCATGTTGCCAACGTGAACGAAATGACTGACTTGGCGGATGATCCCGAATTGTTGGAAAATGATGAAGCAGAACCACATGAACACGATCTTGCTTTAGGTGACGACTACATTGTTGAAGTAGGGGCCAACCGCAATACCTACCCGCAGCTGTGTTCCAGTGGTTTTTGCGGATCAGCTCACACTCACCAAACATTGTTGGAGTTCGGTCTGCGGGCTGGTCACATGGATGGCAGCATCC
>JAYSWT010000118.1:0-1723 GCA_043717905.1 bacterium
TGTGTTAAAAGGTATTTTTGAAAAGTGTATCATGATTAACCACGGTTAACACATGATCTGAGACCCTCTAGGCCTCGTTTAAGAGACCTAGAATAAGTCGAAATTACAACACAACTTCTTCAAAATGTGAGTGCAATATGTATATGAATATCCTGAGCAACCCCTCATCCTATCTAATAGGAGAACCACCAAAAAGAAAAAAAGATTTATAATTATAAGTATTATTCCGAAACAATTCTATCAAAATAAATGTCATCGATCCGTCAATGTGCGAGGAGCCGCCGGGTGGACTGTTGGTGTGCGTTCTGGCTGTTCTTCGGAGCCGCCAGGTAGAGCTGTGGCCTGTATCGTCGTTGTACCGACATCCTTTGTGCTCGCACCGTTTGGAATTGGAGGGAGTCTCACGACTTCCTGCGACGGTCATGCTGTTGCTGTTTGAAGACGGGTTGCAAATTCCGCCAGGGTAGAACACTGGTACCAAAAGAACTTTTGTTGCCCCACTGGGACAGTGGTTACTCGTCGTCTGTGGTCCAGGAGACGTGGTTGACTGCGGTTAGGAGAATGAGTTTGGTTGCAGTTGGCGGGACCGTCTGGAATGTTAGGTTAGTAACATTTGTCTAAGTAAACTAATGAAATAGTTTGTTTATAAAAAAGTTTAAAAAGTGTATCCTCCATTGTATTTAAAAGAAAGAATTAACTTATTCTAGTATAATATAGTAAAGAGTTGATACTGATATTAATTTAATTCTTTCATCATTGTATTCAAGTCAAGACTTTTGTGAATAAAACAAAGATTTATATGTTAGAACTTCGTCTTTTGGTTTTGATGAAAATAATACGGAACTTATTCCACAACCCAATATTATCAGTATTATTACTACAAAAATTATAGTGATAGAATATTACCAAGTTAGTGACGTCGTCACCCATTCATCAGTACCCCGGAAAAGTATTAGGTATACCTCCATATTAACATCTCCTCCCTCTTTGATGCATATAAAGAGCAGAGAAACTCGTAGCTCGTATTATCATGAAGAGGCAGAGTTCTCAATCATCATCAATTATTAACACTCGCCCTCCAGTGAAACGCCAATAACCAACCATACCAAACAGAGGGAAGGAAAACCTTCTTAAGAGAATATCTGATAGCGTAGAGCTGATACCAAAAATTAATAAATTTAGACAATCACTGAGTTGATCGGCGATCCCCATGAGGAAGCTAATGTGTCGTGGAGATGTTGGTTGTAGAGTCTGTGTGGCGAACAAAGTTGGAGTAAAGATGTTGTTGTTGGTGGCAATCGTACCGTTATATGAACTGGCCCTCGCCACGTCCTTCCCGTCTAACCGCCACATGGGGTGGATATGAAGATCGAGACATTTAGCTCCATTTTCTGGTTGTGTTGGTCTCGCTGTCGGGTGTGTGTTGGGGGTCGTGTGAGGCCTCAGGGCCGCACTGAAGTGAAAGATCATTTTGTGAATAAATATGTATTTACTAGAGTACCGTAGTTGGTTCCTCAAGATTGGGAAACCGGTCTTGCTGGCAGCTTTTTTGCAACGTGTTCGCCCGGTCCTTGTTGAGGCGTGCTGATCATTGATTGAGGGTAGCGGTCTATCATTTAACCAAGACTCTGAATGGACAGTAAGTGACGGGATAGTAAAATAATCTTTACCGAGCATTTGACACAATCGGTCTCTCCATGTTGCTTGTCGAGTGTCTTGTAGA
>JAYSWT010000119.1:0-4376 GCA_043717905.1 bacterium
ATTGACGCATGTATTAGCTCTAGAATTACTACGGTTATCCAAGTAGTAAGGGACTATCAAATAAACTATAACTGATATAATGAGCCATTCGCAGTTTCACAGTGGTATATTTATACTTAGACGTGCATGGCTTAATCTTTGAGACGAGCGTATGACTACTGGCAGAATCAACCAGGTTGCTTCCCTTATTGTGCCACCCGCTGGATCGCCGCTGGATCGCAGAGGTCGCAGAGCCTCTGGCCATGCACTCTATCAACTCTATTGTTTGACATGTTGTGCATGACGGTAGTCCCTGGATCCGTCGAGTTGTGCGTAGTCACAAATATGCACTTTCGTTCCACTCTTGAACGAGTAACGTGTTCACGTTCAGGCGGGAACCTATACTTGTTGACTGGGCTTTCCGGTGCATGCATGATTTTACGTTTTCCGAACACTGGGACCCAAAGTGCATCGTTATCCAATGCTGTTTCAGGCTCAAGTGTTCATCGGACGTTTCTACATTGCCACTTGAGACGATATTTCGCAACGAGTGACTCTTGTAGCAATCTGTACCAGTAACTCACTGCTCAATTAGAAATGAACAGTCTACCGAATCCAATGCTATCTAAAGGAGACTGCCCTGTGAGGTTCATTCCTACACTTTTCATTACCAACTACTATCTGTAGGTCTGCTCTTACTGCGTTTCCACATGTAATGGGCAAAGCCTACGTCAGTGACAGCTGTGTTGTCCTATGCTGCAGTGGCATATATAATCTGCGTGGCATATATAATCTGCTGACTTGTTGTAATTCACGATAACGACTGTGAATCAGTGCTCTACTGAGTGACTCATCCACGGATCTGACTCAGTGTTCAGTTAAAGTTTACGCGAAAGAGTACAAGTAGTACGGCATAGTCCCTCTGGTACTTGAACAGCGCCCAGAGGTTGTATTGTATATGACTACAGATACAGAGCTCAGCTGCGTATTACGCTCATCGACCACGGAGGATATCGGCCTTCACACCACTGCTTGCTTCCATAATTTGGATGCATGCTCCTTTCGATAGCGTCCAACAACGACATCAATTATAAGCTTACAATCAACTGTTTTCGATACTAACTTTAGAAGAGATAGCATTACGATGTCTACTAACAATCTGCATATCTCCTCAAGCTCGGCAAACGAGAAAAATGTTGCACGCAGGCATTTGTCGACGAAGCTGGGACCATCAAACCGCCGAAGCAGGTAGAAGTACCTCAACGACAAGTTTAACATGTCAAATGACGGTAATGAAGTGTTAGCTTCACGCCATCGACGCACTGTACAGACACTCATGAGACAGTGGAAGCTACGCTGACAAGGACGCCCTTCCCTCCCCACACTGCACTTCGGGGAGTAAGCACACCGTGGACGCAGGATATTCGTACATCACCAGGATGGCTTGAGGCTTCCGCGCTGCAAGCAGCTTATTTTGGTCTTAACTGGTTTACCTTATCGCCTGCCAGGACCGGATCTTGACGCTTTCGCGCTGCAAGCAACCTGTACGTGGACTGAGTAGGTGATTAGATGACAACCGTACCCTGTGATTCATTCTTACGAACTCTGACTCGGCTTTCGCGCGTTATGATTCAGTCGTAAAAAAAAAAAAATTAAAACCCTCTCCCCTATAGTATGTAGGGGTATAATGAATATTAAAAATCACGACTAAATTTTTTCTAATCAAACCTTTGTAAAACTTAAAAATGCAGAATTACGATACCGTCAGCAGATCACTCCCAAAACAATATCCTTCGCTCTCACTGACGCTGCACTGACCTGGTCTCATCGAACGTTCGACGAACGGACAGCGGACAGCCGCACGACCTGGTACAAGTACAACGGTACAAAACGTACGCCTACAACGTACAGGTACAGTACTTGTAACTCCGCATACACTGCAGTACTTGTACCAGTACAAGTACAAGTACAAGTACAAGTACTGGATCTCCTACTCTTCGGTGGTACAAGTACAGTACAAGTACCAGTACTCGTAGAATTTCTTGTATGCTGTGCTCCGCTCTCACTGAGCCTGCTCTGACCTGGTCTCATGTCGAATGTACGACGAACGGACAGCGGACAGAAACACAAACTGGTACTTGTAACTTGTAAGTACAACAGTACAAGTACAAGTACAGTACAACATACTTGTATCTCCGCACACACTACAGTACTTGTACAAGTATTACTGTGTCTCCTCCACTTCGTTGGAATGCTGTGCTTCGCCATTCGCCACTGATTGACGCGGCTCTGACCTCTGACCTGGTCTCATCGAATGTTCGACGAAGGGGCAGCGGACAGCCACACAAGGTCGCCGTCCATGAGTACCTCGACCGTTCATGGTACACTTCTTTTACGATACAACTAATAACTTTTTGTTGTCGCAATAAATTTTAAGATAGATTTTTTATAAAAAAATCTCAATTATTGTAGTATATTATGGTAGTTTGAAAATTTGTCAAACTCATCTTGCTTATTGTGGTATGATTTTTTTAAGTTTGACAACCGGCTGAATTGGCTGAAAATGGTTTCAGCCAAATTGAATGGTACAAACTCTACAGGATAGCGCAGGAACTGCCATTCAACCATTTGGCACCAAATTGGCTGAAGACTTTGTGTAGAATTGCTAACAGGATTCTACTCAACTGTCCATGAGTACATTTGATCATATTGTCAGAATTATTATCTCATGATAAATAAGAGCTACAAATAAAATCAAGAATACTAAAATTAATAACATGAGCTACGCTACGCCGTAGTGTTTTTGTTTCTTTGTGCCATGAGTAGGCCGTAAATTATTGAGTCTCAACCAATTGGCTGAAAAAGTGTACTCATGGATGGGAACTTCTGGTACCTGTACCGGTACTTATTGTATCTCCACCTCCACCCACACTCCTGTATCTCCTCCTCTTCCTTGGTACCAGTACAAATACTGCATGTCGTGCTTCCTACTCACTGACTCCGCTCTAACCTGGTCTCATCGAATGTTTGACAAGCGGACAGCGGACAGCGGACAGCGGACAGCGGACAGCGGACAGCGGACAGCGGACAGCGGACAGCGGACAGCGGACAGCGGACAGCGGACAGCAGACAGCAGACAGCGCACGCACAACCTGGTACTTGTACTTGTACATTGTACAAGTGCATGTGCAAGTATCTCCGCACGCATTACGAGTACTGTATCTCCTCCTCTTCGTTGGTACAAGTACCAGTACAGTATGCTGTATGCTTTGCTTCGCTCGCCCTGACCTCCAGTGTCTACTCTACTTCTGGCATTAATTAATCCCCAGTCCTTAATTAAAGTCACTTATCGCTATACAGCGATTAAAGCCCACACCAAAAATTTCTACAAAGATGCTAAAGCAATTCTCTTTGGCTTGCCTTCAAACCTATTGGGGTGAAATCTTGGAAAATCATTCCGAAAGGTTCTTGCTGGGGAGATGCCGATATACAGCAGCGACCACGAATCTGACCAAAATTTTTGTTGACACAGCAACAACGGTGAACCTATCTTCTTCAACGATATATTGATCAATTCTTACTCTTTTCTTTTTTGAATTGCTTCTTTGTATCAGCGTATTATTGAAGATGATGCCCGTTGATTTGTGATGTCTTGTTCGCAGCACAGCACATGCAAAAGCCTGTCATATGACAGTGATGACAGTATTTTATGTAAATTTTCAAGTGTTTTACGCCAAGCTGCCTCGGCGTCTTGTAAAGCATGGATGTATTGTTCTTGATATTCACTGTTGGCTAGTTCACAATGAAAGTCTTTGAATTGAACAAAGTCTGTTTGTGGGATGATATATCCTTCAAACCAGGCGGGTATTGCCCGGGCCAGAACTATGAACCAGGATTATTACGTTTGCTATTCTTTGGATCGGCAACCCGTTGTTTCCATTCGTCCGATGTATCAATCACTCGGTAGATACGTACTTTCCCATATGTTGAATAGTATACCTCTTGAATTTTGTTCTATGGTACTATTGCATCTGGTTTGATTTGGTTATTCCCATGCAAACCGTACAACAATAAACCACATATCATCATTGAAGATGGCGCATCTTGCCGAGCAATGAAGCCAAAAGCACAGCAGGTTGGATCATTGGGGCAATGGTCACAATATACCGACTTAGCGATACGTGCTAGATGTGGACTTTTGGCTAAATCATCACTACCGCCTCCACCCCAGACAAGGACATAATCAGCCAGGTGACATGCAATCTTGTATCCACTATCCAAATCAGTTGCCAATACTTTATACCCAACAGTGCGATGTGTTCATGGTTCATGATTCCAACTATTGCTGTCCGTCAACGTTGCTCGTTTAGCTAGTAGCTGTAGCAGATATCTGTTAT
>JAYSWT010000120.1:0-1718 GCA_043717905.1 bacterium
GTTTGTGTCTCGAACATGCATATCTCGTTGAACTCTTGTTGATGACGTCCTCTTTTGTGTCCTCGAACTTCTTCTTGTGCCTCTGGTGTATTTGCTGTACTAGCATTCTGCTGGATTTGCTCCATTGCACCTTGCAACTTCAGTGCCAATTCTAGGTTGCTTCCTATTCCTTCATTGAATTCTTGGTTACGCAATGTCCAAATATCCTCATTTATCTGCTGTAGTTCTTTCCGTTCTTGGTTTAGTTGACGTATTTGTCGTCCGAGTACGTCATTTGATCGTTCGAAGAATCCCTCTTTCTTTTTCAATTGTTCGAATTCTTCTATAAGATCTTCATACTTCTGTACCGCTTCATTTCTGTCGATGCTACCTTGATGAAGGGTCTTTAAAATGGCTGCCTTTTCTTCGTAACTTTCTTTAACCTGTCGCGTCAGATTTTCTCTTAATTCTTTTACTATGTTCCGATACTGGTTGTTGTTTTGTTCACTTATTTCCATTTTCATCTGTATTTCCTCTTTTTCCTCGTTTAGTTCTCTTGCTGCTTCCAGTAATCTTTCCTCTGTTTCCACTGCGTGTTGGTGACGTTGAGTTTCGTGCCATTTTTCTTTAACAGCTTCTTCTTTATCTTCTATCATTTCATCTTCTAATTGTCTTATTGTTATCTGCAGCTTATTTATTGTTTGGTTTCGGGACTCCATTGCTTTAGTGACACCCTCTTCACATTCTTCTTTATGGTATATGATTTGCTTCAATCTATCTATCTCATGGTGTAGCAGGTGTCGTATTGGTGACGGTTGGTACCAATATTTCTGGTTATCCGCTCGTGGTACATACTCGTTGCCGGGTTGACCTTTATTACGTTTGAACGTCTCATGTAGACTTCCCACTTGATTTGCGTGTGCTTGGACTTTTAATGCAAGTTCCAACTGACCTCTTCGTTGTGTTTTGTCTACTTCGTTACTGTCTTCCGCTATTATTATAGGAATACTTTTTATCACCTTCCTCGCGTGTTTTTCTAATTCCAGCGCGGCGTTGAGGATAGCCATACTGAACTTATTTCCTTTGTCTAGGCTCTTTTTTATAAGTTCGTGCACCTTCTCTGGTTTCTCTATTTTACTGGTATTTTCACCTTTGTCCTCGTTCTTTGACTGATATTTTTCCATTAATACAGCAACATTTTGTTTCTGGTTATCCAGTTCTGTGGCCAGTCGTTCCTCTATTTCCTTAGTCTTGTTTAGTTCCTGCTCCAGACGTTCTATTTCCTGATGTAGCAACTGATCTAACGGTGTTGGTTCGTCGAAAAGGTCTATCTCGTTTCTCCTAAAGAATGGTGGTCGTTCTCGGATTCTTCTTATGACATCTTTTATAGTTACACAATCTTCGATTGTTCTTCGTCTTGGATTCGATTCTCTTTCTTTGATATCTATCTCGTTGAGTCCTCGCTCGTAGTTCAATCTCTCTACTTGATCTCCTAAAATGATGATCGATTCCTGAGTCATTATTTTATCTTCTTCTTCGTCCGTACTGTTCTCCGAGTCGTCGATTCTTGATCGGTTTCTATTCTCGTTTAGCTCTCTTCCTCTTTGCTCACAGGCTTTTTCCCATTCCCTTTGGTTTCTACGTTTCTGCTCGTAACTTTCTCTTCGCCATTTTCGTTTACCTTGGTATCCTCTTTGATTTAACCCCGTCCTAACTGTTGTTGATTTGTGGAATCCTTG
>JAYSWT010000013.1:0-2436 GCA_043717905.1 bacterium
GGAGCGGTTCTACACCAGTTACGCGGAGACATTCCAGAACCTCTGGAATTCTACTCTAAGAAATTCAACCCAGCACAAGAGCGCTACTCAGCATTCGATCGAGAGCTCTTAGCCATCCACCTCTCTATAAAGCACTTCCACTACCTACTTGAAGGCCGTCCCTTCACCCTCTTCACAGACCACAAACTCTTGGTCTATCTTCTTGACTTGAAGAACCCCTCACCACGCGAGCAACGCTAAATAAGCTACATTGCAGAATTTAGCTGCACAATCAAGCATATAGCAGGAAAGGAGAACATCATCGCAGACTGTTTGTCCCGCGCATCCACATTTGCCATCACACACAACGCAATATTTACTCCCGAAATATTACGCTCGACTCCTCCTTCTGCAGTCGACATAACAGCTTTTGATGAAAAACACTTAATACAAGACGGGATCTACTGTGACTCGTCTATTTCCGGATCTTTACGACCCATTCTCTCAGAATCCTTACGCCGCAACGCCTTTCAATTCACGCACGACCTACACCATCCAGGTGCGCACGCAACATTTGAGCTATTACACAACCAGGTTGTTTGGCCCAGCATGCGACACGACATAAAGCTATGGACCAGCCAATGCGAAGGTTGTCAAAAACACAAAATTACGCGGCATACTAAACCGCCCATCATGCATTTCCCTACTGGCAATCACTTCGACATGCTCCACGTCAACCTCGTAGGTCCACTCCCTTGCGACCACAGCTACACATACCTCCTTACAATGTTAGACAGCAAAACACGATGGTTCAAAGTGATTCCACTAAAATCAATTTCTGCCGAAACCGTCGCTACACACATCGTACGAGACTGGATAGCCAGATACGGCGTTCCTCTCAGTATCATAACCGACCGCGGTGCTCAATTCGAATCACAATTGTTCGAAAATCTTTCACGCAAACTCGGAATTAAACACCTCCGAACTACTGCCTACCATCCCCAAACAAACGGGATGCTCGAACGCTTCCATCGTACACTAAAAACTTCGCTCCGAATCTTGTCCATCTCGTACAATTGGACCCGCGTTTTGCCTTTCGTTCTTCTCGGCTGGAGAAACACACCTTCTCGCACTACTGGATCCTCTCCAGCCCAACTACTCTTTGGTACATCAACGTCGATGCCAAATGAACTCGTAAACCTCGGGAATGAACCTACTCTCCAGGAACTAGACGCCGCTCGAACACACTTTTTCTCTCTCGACACGAATCCACTCTTCTTATAAGCCATACGTTCCTAAATCATTCCAGCAAGCTACACACGTATGTCTCCGTTGCATCACAGATTCTGGTTTAAATCCCCGCTACAACGGCCCTTATACCTTGGTTAGTGTTAAGAATTGGAGACAATTAGTTTGTTGCGGCAATAATTTGTCTTAGGTGCTTCTAAATTGTTATATTTGTTCATTGTTTTATGTCAACCATTTTGACAAAATACTTCAGAGTGTCCATTGCGAGCTTCTCCTTTATTTGACCTAGATAATCACCGATACTGTGGTTTCGTCAATTAAAAATAAGGATGACAAATCACCTAATGTAAGGAAGATAGAGTCAAAACTAGCAACAGATCTGTGTCACATAGACGTGTTCCAATGCCAAGTCAGATTGAAAGCGAAACTAATCTCAAACTAAGGTTAAAACCACTTCAGATGAAAATTATAGAAACAACCAGAGGCATTCAGTCAGTCCCCTTCAGATTAGTTTAAGTTCACGAAAAGACGTTACTTCTCAGGCTTTCAATAAGGATGAGGATCAAGCAAAGCCGTATGAATGTCAAATTTGTTACGACAATGTTAAAACTGTAACGTTCATCAAATGCGGTCGTACGTCATGTCGTCGATGTGCTGACAAGTTAATTCGATGCCCCTTTTGTCAAAATGAAATTTATCAAAATGAAGTGCATCACATTGCGTTATGTGAAAATTACGTTATGCGACGTGTGGCAAGCGTATTGCGCAGTGCGCAATAGCTTATGAAATTATTTAAATCAGCCAATCACAATACGATTGTGATAAAATATCTGCTGATGAAAACGAATTGGCTGACGAATAGAAATCAATTTCGAATATTGCTGACGAAATATTCATTATGTTAAAAACTGCTGACGATGACACAATTGTGAAAACTGCGTACGTGGCTCATTGTCAATTGTTTAATATTGTTGCGCTGACGATTTGTGCTGAAGAAAGAAAATTTAAATTGTTGTTACTGCCGTACAGCGAATTGTTGCAAGGATTGCTGATACGAGATTGAAGTTATTTCTGCTGACGTGGTCAATTCGATTTGTTGCTCATTTTGTCGAATCTTTGCTCGAAATGTTCTGCTTTCAGCGTCGCTCCCGAGCCTTCGAGGGCCGTCGTGGGCATGCCGAGAAACGTGAGGAAATTGCCAGTGTTGGC
>JAYSWT010000121.1:0-1710 GCA_043717905.1 bacterium
CAGTCGCCATTACTTCCAAATTTTGACCGGGATAGTGAGATGGTAGACGTCCTTCGAGTACACGTTGCAAACCGTCGAGCCGCCCGACTGATATAACCCGGATCTTTTCGACAAATGTCATCCAAGTCAAAATGAAACTGGGGCGTATAGTAGATGCCAAAGAGTCACGGACCTTGCGAAGGATATCGTCACTCAACGACGCCAAAAGGAACTTGGTGGCACACTCATCGTTCTGGCGGTCGAAAGAGTCCCAAAGGGCAGTATAGACCTCCAACTTGGTTAAACAGTGAGCTTTTGAAAATACGTTGGGCTTACTGACAACACTTTCCATCATAGTCGGATTTGCGGGATCGGGCAGAAACGATATCGTGTCAAGACCATACGTTTCTAAATGGTCGTACACATTGCGACTAGTCTCACGCAAATCGTCAGTGGCCTTAATCTTCTTATCCAAGCCCTTTGTACGATAGTGATAATCTTTCGCATTCTTGTGCGACTCGCCACGATAGGTGCAGGGCGTAGTTGCAGGTGTGCCGCTCGGGTCAAGGCCAGACCAATCGCAGAGGGGCCGACCACCAACAAAAACGTTTATGTGCCCGGTTTTGGAGGTTTGGATGACTCCCATGATCGGCGTGTCATTATCGAGAGTTTGACCGTTTCGCGCGTTACGCACCGAGATGGCCGTCAAGAAGTCGGACGAGTTGCTACCACGTCCTTCGACAGAGTCTTCATTACGATTAGAGTCGTTTGAAGCAACGGATGTCCCTGCATCTGGGTCGGGAGTACGACGGGGAGGAGGAGGCGACATCATGGACGATAGGCGTCCAATCAAGTTTGACATCGTACGATCTGTTGGCAGATTACGATTCGAAACAAGACGGTGTTGTTGTCGCGACTCGTCAGTAGCGCACACACACACACACAATTATCAAACACGTCGGCGTTAGCGTCGCGAGATGATAAACACTTATCAAACACGTTGACGTTGGCGTCACGAGATGATAAAAGGAGAGAAGTGGTTAGTAGTCCCTTGGCCGAGGCGACTCAATATACCACGCAAATTCTTTGGGCTCTAAACCAGTAGGAATGCAGTTTCAACCGACTTTGGGAACTGGTTCCTTGACACTTTGCGCTACAAGCCTATTTGTTAACAACGTGGATGATCAAACCACGATGTTGTAAATAGAAGTGTAGAATCAAAAATCAGTTTTAGAACAAACCGAATTCAGATTATAAGTTATTTTTCTGGTGTTTTTGTTTTACGATTTTTACTTTTGTTTTTCAAGATCTCGTGCGGGGCCTTTTTCCATCGTTGTCGTGAGCATGCAATTAACCATTGATGGAGCATTGATGTCGATAGTTTGGGCCTAACTATTTGCTCCAATCAGATTCATTGTTTCCCACAACATGGCCACAACATGTTCCTTGTTGCGATGTTGATTTATCGGTTCCCGCAATTAAGGTTAAGGATATACTTGGTCCCGAATACAGCGATCGGTCTGTCCGTCACCAATGTATTCCAACTCTCCCTCTCATGCGAGCGTCAATCCGATGCCGACCGAGATTTGAATTTTTAAATTTGCAGTCGCTTATTCGCTGCTTTCCCCATTGTGCAATCATTAATGTTGCCACAGTCCATTAAGCTGTGTTTCGTTTCGGTGTCCATTTCTTTTTACTTTTATAATATGTGTATAGGTATATATATATATA
>JAYSWT010000122.1:0-1708 GCA_043717905.1 bacterium
CCCATTAGGTTAGCAGTAGCAATATGCTCACGACATATTTTTAACTGATTTAACCAAACAAAGCGAAACGCCTCGACAGTGTTGAATTTGGGTTCAATGCCGTCTACTTTTCTAGAAAGGATGCTTCTCCAGTTGGTGGGAGTATCAGGTAATCTCTTGCGGAGAATAGATACAGCCGCCAACTGAGAGGCAGGAGAGATAGTAGGATGAGCATCCATAATATCAGAAAGGAGTTGATCTGTTTCATCCTCGAGGGTCGTATCTTGCAAGTCAAAGTTGACCATGACGCGAGATATAGTCTCCTCGAACCCCATGATCTGAGCTTGCGCCTCGGTGACGTTAGGCACCGCTTCGTTCAGCTCTTTGCAGAACCGTTCGACAGACCATGTTTGCCAATCGTTGCATTCGTTACGTTTAACTTCGTCCATCGAGTAGCGTCGTTTCAATAGAGAAAGAAAACGAGATCTCGAGTCCGGAGGAACGCAATCAACGGGCGTAAAAGGGCACAAGTAAGTTTGCAACAAATGAGTAACTTTAATTACCAAAGCACGAGAAATAGTACCCTTAAGTAAGGGAATAGTTCTATCTGTGTAAGGATTAAAGTTGCCCACATGAGGCAGAACCACAAGTGAATGATCAGGACTAACTACAGTAGAGGTATCTACTTGAGGAAGAACTGATGGGGTAGAGACAGCCGGAGCTGGAGGTGATGGAAGAACATCAATGACAGCAGAAGCTGGAGCAACAGGAGACACAATCGTCAATCGCGCTCTCTTATCCCTCTTCTTATACTTCTTAGGACGACTTGCAAGAAGCGAAGCCGTAGAATCCAAAGAAGTAGTAGAAGGAGGTGGAAAGCCGACGAGATTGTCTGCTCGTTGTATAGTGCGAAGGGAATCGCTCAGATGACGTAGACGTTTCTGCAGTTGATCAGGCGAAAAGGAACGTGCCATCAACGTTGCCTGAGCAACGTATCGGCGTTGTTCCTCATTCAACCCATCAAGTGCAGATGTGTCGTCAATGGAGGTAGAAAAGGATTCCACACGAGGTGAAAGAAGAGTCTCAACAGAAGTTGAGGTGTCAGCAGATGCTGAAAAAGGATGAGAGTGTGAGCTCTCAGAAGAATCAGAGGAAGCCGAAGAAGGTAGAGAGACTGAACTCTCAGAGAAAGGTACAGAGGATGACTCCTCAGGACGTTGGGACGAGATAGGTGGAGCGAGGCGGGCAGCTTGCTTGGCCTGGCGAACAATCCTGGCGGCAAGTCGGACATCGTCCATCGCCCAGAAATCGCTGACATCGCTGTCAGAGGCGTCTTCTTGGGATTCTTGTTGGGGTTCTTTATGGGAGTCTTTATGGGATTTGGGCTTGGCCTTGGGCTTAGGCTTCTGCTTTAATCTAGGAGAGTTCCTCTTTGCTGGGAGAGGGAGGGTAGAGCGTGGCTTGGCACGGGATTTCGGGATGCGCGATAGCATCGTGGGAGCGGTTGGGATTCTCTGACTGAGGATCACTGAAAATTTGCTCGAGATCTCTGGAGGGTGGGATAGCAGTCCAGTGCAATCCAAATATATATATTGAGGTCCTGCGGCGCTGAAAGGCTAGGAGACTGGGATACTTGTAGTGTTAGTTACAAGATTGTGTTAGCAAGCTACAAATGGCGAAGCTAACTACAATAGGAACTAATGGAAACAAGGAACTTGAAGTTGCGAAG
>JAYSWT010000123.1:0-10915 GCA_043717905.1 bacterium
TACCAGCGTTAAAATCAGAACTCATGAATTTAGCAAACGCTAAGGCGCAACCCCCGTATTTACCGCACGACGCACCATTTTCAAGGGGGCGTCCATCGGGGCCGGGACACCACCAAAATACATGCAATCCATTATCCCCCACAATAAAACGAGCAGGGTGTACCGTAGTTTGACTCTTAAATCCCGGTATACATGACGGGGCGGCATTCGATACCCCAACTCCGAATAGTGTAATTGTTGCAGCTAAAATAGCCTTGATGGTTGCAAGTTTAATACTCATTTGAGGCTTTCTTTTTCGGGTCGGTTGAATCTTTAAGGGTTTTCCTAAAACAAGAACGCATTTTTTACACCTAGGACAAACTCCACTAGCCACAGGACGCACCAGTTGTTTCCGGCAATAGGTACAATCGACGTAATAATAAATTTTAGAAGCAGAATACATATCATGCTTGCGTTGTTGGGTTGTAAATACTAATCGTGACGGGTTCACCTTCACGTATGGCACGCATTACTTCGTCTTTAACAAGAGCCACCGCCGGGCGTGACGTGCCCGCTATAAGAGATATTTCTGTTGCTTGCATACCAAGCAATGGGCAACCTTCAGTGTCCGCAGCGGTGTTGCCAGCATGCATTCGTATAGAAGCAAAACCGGGTACGTCATTGATAGTCAGCGTATCTGGTCCAAAACGATTTGAATATTCTAGAGTTACGCGGTACACGCCTGATGGAATGGCGGTAACACCTTTGATTTTCCAGTCAGACACGGGTACGTCAGGAATCTCTCGCATTTCGTCTTCCAAAGTGCAACAAGCGTACACCCCATCTATGTACAACTTTCCAATAGTTGACCCGCCAATTGAAGGGCGGCGCTGAAGAATTAATTTCATTTTATCACCACGTGAGAAATTAACCACGCTGCGGCGGCCCCCATGGACGCCGCAGCGCCACCCACTAGCAAAAGCACGCGCCATCCGCCGACTGCGTTTTGCATCAGATCTCGCATCGTTTCCATGGTCAATCTCAGTGTATGCACATCCTTGGCTAATTGCTCTACTTGGGCTTCTAAGCGGCCATAGTCACGGCGGTCTATTGCGTCATCGGTCATTCTGCTACTGCCTTTATATGTCAAAACTTAAAAGATACGGAAAGAGCAGCTACTGCGGGGGTTATTTCACGTATTTCTGGGATTAGAAGTACGTGTGCTCCGATACGCCCTAATGGTACACTAATAACTACTGCAGCCATAGGTAAAAGGGGTATTTTGTACCCTGACACCATACCTCCGTAAGCGCCCACTTGTACAGGGCCTAGGTGGATAGGTTGCCACGCAATACCCATATACTCGCTCTGCTTTCGCACGCTATTATAATATGTGCCTGCTGCGGCTTGTAGGTCAGTTCCAATGGGACACAGTACGCCCGCTCCAGGGGTGTCTCCGTTGTAACCCGGTGAGGCGTGGTACGCGGCTACGTGTAACTGTATTGCGCAGTCGGTAATCATAATATTTCGGCATCAAAATAAAGTGCACTGTTACCGACTTGGTACATGACCACGTCGCCCGCAGCAAGAGTAGGGTTTCCCGCAGTAGTTGTTATTTGGAGATTACCCCCCCTAAGTCCCAAACCTCCATTTGAAACGGACGCGGGAGCAGCACTATTTAAGGTACGAGTATTAAGTATCCCAGACCCAACGGTACTGAATAAACTTAAATTAGGTGTTGTTCTCATTTGCGGGTACGATACAGCAACGTTAGAATTTGTCGTACTAGAAGCATACCCCATAAAATTGAAGCCATATCCAACGTAATTATGATACCGTTGACATAAAGCTAACTCCGTACCATATAAACGCTCTTCAAACACTGTAGCTATGGACCCGAGTTCCAATTGAATTTCCCCCATCGCGTACGTTTTAGCGATAACGGTATTGGGGGCATCGTCAAAAACTGCAACAGCCAAACCATTTGTAGCGTCTGTAGAGCCTAACGTAAATGTAAAAGATATCAGCGTAAAAACCCCAGAAGGAACTGTATAAACACCGGAGTTAGTTATCAATGATTGTACTGCATGATTATCCAGGACCGTGGGTTTAACGATATTGAGTCTAAAATTGCGTGAGGCACCCGTGTTTTGAAATACTTTACAAGAAAATGTAACTGTTTTTCCGTTTAAATCAGCAACATTAGCTGCTTCGATCCTATGTTGAAAAGCAAAAACTCCGTTAGTCCAATCCCCATACCCCCCATATGAAAGATTTCGACTTACCCCCCCGAAAGTCGTGAAAGTTCGTAGGGTAGCGGAGATAGCTGAACCCCCAACTACAGCCGCCATGTGGCGGTCGCAAGAACCGTACTGGTAAGCTATTGAAAGGAGAACTTGATATCTTTCACTAACAAGACATCCTCCATTAATAATTCGATTTCGTAGGCCAGCTATTTGACCATTATTAATGCCAATCAAAGCGTTTAATGTACTAATATTGGTGTTGTTAGGTACATTAGCTCCTTGCAAAACCGCCCAGACACTTCCATTAAATCCTTCAAACTGGTTTATATCAGTATTAAATCGAAAATATCCAATCTGCGGTATGATATCACGTTGAGCTGTGGTTCCGTACGGTGAAATAATAGAACCATTGCTACCAGTACGATAAGATAATACGATTTCGCTAATACTATCTGCTGTCCAAATATTATTGTCAAGTGCGTCATTTAACTTGACTCGATACGAACCACTCCAAAACACTAAAGCTTCACCGCGAGAATCTAGGATGATTGGATTCGAAAGTGAAATGCTACCCGCAGCATCCGCATAAGTAGCTTTCGGTGTATTAGTACCAGTATCGTAAGTATAAATTTTACCGCCTACGAGCGGTTTGCCATCGTTTCCAAGAAACATTAACTTAGTTGTAGGTAATAGACTTGCCATTTTATTTCTCCATATTATTAGTAGTAACCATACCCGATGCACCACCGATGATTTGTGTGATTTTAGATGGTGGCATTTTCATTAATTGCGCCACTGTCAGCCCTTGTTCACTTAATGCTTTGACTGTTTTCGGAGACATTAAAATTTTATTAATTAATTTTCCTGCTGTAGCTCCACCCGCAAGCATGCCAGCTACTTCTACTGGACTTGCCCCGAATGCATATCCACCTCCTCCGATTAAACCCATAGCAAGCGCCCGCTGCGCTGTGCCTGAGTTCGGTACCGCGTCTCGTACGAATTGCCTACCAATTCGCCCAATCTCACCAAGATTCCCACGTGTGCCCATAGCCATCGCTTCTTTTCCAGCTTCGGTATTGTTCAAAGCATTAAGTAATTGCATCGGAGGAATATTACCATCACCCGCATCACGAGCCACAATATCACGTACCGCTTTCAAGTTTTTATATTGCCCGCGCGTTTGGTCCCAAGCCGTTTTGTCTATCGGACTAATGGATTTATCCATCGCGTCACGAACAGCAAGTTGGATTTGTTTAATATAATTACCTTTTTCGCCCCCTGCTTTGATGATATTGCCCATGGATTGGTCCATAGAAGAGTAAGCTACACCAGGAATCTCTTGAGCAGCCATGATTGTTGGTTTTGGTTTTATTCCTGGAAAAAGAATCGTGGAATTGAATTCTTTTCCTTGGCCGTATGGAATGTCACCAAGAATCGCATGATCATACCCGATTTTTTTAAGATTTTTAACCAACATGTTTACTGCTGCGTCACCATGAAGTTCTGAATCAAATACAGATGCGGGAGTTCCAGCTTCTGGGTCAATTCCAATTTTTCGTGCTTCTGCATTTATCACAGATTCAGGGGCGGCTGATTTCAAATCAGCACTGAACTGAGACATTTTAGGACTTTTCATCCCTCGATCTGTAGCCATTCCTATATATGTTTTTGCGGAATCTGGATGGGGGGCGGTAAATAATGGGCGAGTTAGATCATCTCCTGCATTATATGTGCCCCCGTGAAACAATTGTCCAGACGTGGTTGACTGTTTCATAATGCGGTCAATGGTATTGTTTACCGCTTTTATGGTACCATCATCCGCCATTTGAGTCGCTTCTGACTTTATAGCGTTTAAATGCTTTATTAATTCATCATCGACATTCAAAGTGTTGCGCATCGATAAATCATCGAACTGTTTACCGAGTCGAGTACGAGCAGCAGCATAAACTTCTGGTGTAACTTTATCGACATTTTCACCAAATGTTTTGGATACTGCACGAGTGAATTGACCACGTTGAGTAGAAGATGCTTCAGCAGCGCCCGTGAATGGCATTTGTTCCAACGAACTAGCTAATGTCTTGATGAATTTACTGTCACCGAGCTGGGCAGCATTGACCTTGATTCCGTATTGTTCAGCCTTCGCGGCCAATTCTAACGCTTCTGGTGTGACTTTGCCGACTAGACCACGCAAATTATTACTGACAACTTTACCACCAACTTGTAATACTTTTGGGACAACTTGACCACCGACTACATTACCAGCACCACCGAACGCAGCTGCTTTAATCCGTTCTTCTGGGCTACCGTATTCCAAAGCAGCAGGAATAGCTCCAGCAGCAGCTAGTTTAGCGGTAGTCCCAAGAACAGTAGCCCCAGCGCCAATACCACCAGTGGCTACAATCGAAGGCAGTGCCTCACCAATGCCAGTTGCGATTGGTCGTGCATTTTGTAATGGTTCATATAATCGGGTATCATCGTCCGCTTCTGCTTTTAATTCTCGAAGTTTCTTCTGTGATGGGGTTTCGCCAGTGACCAAAGATGAAAGTGTCGGGGATTCAAATTTAGATTTGCCAGTATAGTAGATCTGCTGCATGCCTTTGCCGATGCGATCAAATGTACGACCAGCGCCAATTAGCGCAGCTTCACCGGGTCCTATGTCATCCACGAACGAAGATTGTGCCGGGACAGCAGGCTTCGAAGTCGTAGGAGTCGTCAAACGGGCGATGATGTCCACATCTTTAAACCCGGCTTGACGAGCGCCAGTACTATCGAAATTTGCTTTTGTTGCAAGTGCATCCGCGATTTGAGCGTCATTATACCCAGCTTGACGAGCACCATTAACATCAAAATCGATTCCAGGCATGATTAATTCCGAAAAAATGAATTGATGTCAGGTGCCTGAGTCGATACTGCAGTAGGGGCATTTCTCCGCATCGGAGAACTACCACGGGGGGCCGCTAGAGTGGGTCCCGTGCCGGGCGCGATAGGAGGGGCTACCCTAGTAGCGGGTTGAGTTCCGGGAGGTCCGGCATAAGTCATCGCACCTGTGGTTTGGTCCACTTTATATTGTTGCATTAGAGTCTCCACAGCCTCCAACGCTTTCAATCGTGTTGATTGTGGTTTACTACGATCACCAACAATACCCGCCATAATCTGGTATGTGCCTGTGTCTTTATCAGACTGTGGACCTTCGAACCGAGGGACATTCGACGTCATCCAACCAGACACAGTTTCCAAAGCAGCAGCAGCATCACCACTTTTAGTGCTTATACCAGTGAAATTATTTAATTTATCGATCAAAGCACCAGTACCCGAGGAAGTGGCGGAATCACCAACTCGTTGACCCATCGGATCTGCGCCAGTTAACAATTGTTTAGCGTAAGGAATCATGCCCGTTAATCGTTGTGCCATTTGGGCATTTTTCATCGTACTAGAATCTTTGGTCAATACAGGCTGACCATTGATATTTGCGACTGGACGAGCAAGAGTAGTGCCCTTATTAACAACTTGATAACCTTGTGGTGTTTCCACGATTTGCGATTGTAACGCTTCACGTTGAATATCATTCGTTTCACGTGCCCGGTTATCAGTGATATCTTGACCACGACGAGTGGTTTGAGCTTGTAAAGATTCGCCGGGAGTAGATGTGAGTGCTATATTTTGATCGGCACCAGCCCCGGCAACACGTTCACCGGTCAGATTGTTGATTGTGCCTTGATTAACTGTCGCACCACGCTTTTGCTCGTCATATTTCGGCAATAAAGTTTCCATGCGCTTGGATGAATCCATCACCCGTAGCCCAGCTTGAGTCAACCAGCCCCGTAGAGCTTGAGGATTACCTACCGGCATGGTTGATACTAAATCTTTGGCGAATTGGTCAGGGGTTTTACCTATATGAGCCGCTTGAGCATTAAACGCACCAGAACTCACCAATCTACCCATTTCAGCCATTACTTTATTTTCATTGACTTGTGGATCTTGTAATAACGAATTGATAGATTGATCTGTCAATTGCAGACCTTGATGAAGAATTTCGATTTGTGTTTTCGCGGTATCAGTTTTTACTTTACCAAGATCAGCTCCTGCTTTATCAGCTTCCAAAAAACTTTTTTGTAGAGCTGGAATTCTAGCCCCGAGACCAGTATTAGCAGCACCTTGTAATACTTTTTCACGATTTATTGAACCGTCAGGGTTGATCGCCTTCCGATATAAATCAGCTAATGTTTTTTCGTGTTGGAAATCAAGTTGACCTTTTTCCAATTGCATTTGCTGTAATTGATTTTGTTGAGCATTAGTCTGAACTTGTAACCCTTTAGCATATAATGTCATAGGGTCTGTCAATTGAACTGGTGCCACACCCATCGCGATATTACTGTTTATAGTAGCCATATTTTACCTCACGCCACAGGAGTGTAACCACCACCGGAAAACATTGTAGGAGACAATGTCGCTGGATTCGCGGCTGCGCCACCTTGTGGGGTGAATCGGTTTAACATATTCAGCGACATGTAACTATTAGCGGCGCCATTAATTCCGCTAGACCAAGCATTAGCCTGCCCTACCGTACCTGCAGCCGAAGCATCAGCGGAATTTGCTCGTGATTGGTTCATCGATTCAATAGCTTGGGCACCAAAATTAGCAGTGTTCGCAGTAGCCGTTTGACCTTGACCAGCAACAGTTGCCAACCGGTTGAAACGGCGGTCACGATCTGCATTCCAACGTTGATAAGCATTGCTAAACTCTTGAGAACCCATGTCCTGACCGTATTGAGTCAAAGCCTTCAAAGTACCACCACTGAGTAATTGGCCCCGAGCGGCGGCGCTACCTTCAACCGCATCACGACCATTATTGAACCGAAAATCAAAACCGGGGTCTTTAGTATAATCAGCCATCGTAAAATCACGATTGAAATCACCCCCTGGAGTTAACCCATCCGACTGCATTTTCAATGCATTAACTCCAGCCTTTTGAAAAGGAGCGTTGTCCTCACGTGTTTGTTGGAATTGTCGATCAGTTGCTGCTGTGTTTCTATTAGCAGCATCTACTTGTGCATTTGAAGCTCTTCCTGCGGCATCCGACTGTATCGCACCACCAACAAATGCTGAACCAATAGTTATCGCTGCTACCATATCAATTCCCTATCCATTTAGAATAATAGATTTCAGTTTTAATGAAATCTAACCTCTCAAATAAAACACTTGCGTCTGCTTTAACTTTAGAACCTACAAACCACCGTTGTACTCCACGGCGCTTCAATTCTTTTTCTAATGCACGAAATAATTTTAATCCAGGCAAACCAGAACCTCGAACATCTTTTCGAATGAAAAATATATCCATAGTACAAGTAAGGCATGTACTATAATGAAGTCCTGGGGTGATGAACCCGATAAAATAACCAATCAATTCACCCGCTTGTCTTAAAGTCATAAATATTAATTGTCCCAAACGTTCTCTTTGGATATAAATATCGAACTGAGGGGACAAAGGTACTTTATCTTGATCAAGCGCTAACTCGAAATAATGAAGAGGCAAAAGAGGTCGAAGTTCCTCAAGACGTTCTTCGAAATTTTCAAGTTGAATAGTAATCATCGTGATGTCCGAATATCAACAATCATGTGGATACGGTCAGTGACACTATTATTAATTACTTCATGTTCTTGCTTATTATCAAACCACCAAATTTCACCGGTAGCCATATAAACTTGTTCATCACCAGCACGAAACAGTACACCAGGTGAACTTTGCAACACAACATGAAAACGAGAATAATAATCAGCGTGAACCGGGGTGTCCGTATGTGGGTAGATTTTACCGCCGGGCGCAATTTTATTGATCATAACTCGTCCAAGACGTTCACCACGTACGTACGCCATGAGATTTTGAACAATTGGTCGTGCTTCTGTCAATAATTTATAAGGCGGATAATCAATATTTTCGTGCTGGTCAAATCGGCTATTTTGGTCTTTCAATTCTTCTTTGGTTTCAACTACCGATTTGACCGGAAAACGAAGCATAATCGATTCAACATCAGTAAATGGACCTTGCGGGTAATCACGAAGATAAGTATCCACTTTCCAGAGTTCCGCTCGACGTGCGATCGCCAAAATCAAAGGTGTTGTGTCAATACCAGTAGTTATACGTAAAAAATTTTTCATTTGTAATACGGTACTTTATACGTAGACCCTTTTAAAAAAATGGTCATGTAACCTTCAGGAGTAGCTGGGAGTGTATTCGCGACCCCAGCCGTAGCACTCAATGTGATATTTCCGTCAAGAATATTGGCTTTGATCCCAAGTCTATTAAAAAAGCGAAACCATTCTTTATTAACCATGTCTGGTGAATTTTGGTCAATTATAGGAGTTGACGCATTAATATAGATGACATCATTGGCCATTTATCAACGCTCCTATGATCACTACTTTTACCGGATCTGAGATCGATAGTTCATAAACACGATCACGTGATTGACCAAGACGGGTAAACCGAGCACGAGTACGATATTTACCTATTTTACCTATCGATGTTTCTCTTTGGTTGCTCCAAATATGACCCCCATCATCGGACCACCGAAGCATGGCTATTGGATTTGACCCTTGGCCAGATTGTAACCCAATACCGGTCTCAATATCGAATTGTACTACGTTATGACCAATACGAATCAATTCGTTGGTTACATGTGGAGAAGAACGCAAACGAACCAATGGGTTACCATTATCTGAATATTTGTCCATATCCAACGTATATAAATTTCCAGTTTGCCAATCACCAACGATGTTTTTACGACCGAAAAACATATGACAATTTGAACGATGACGACCAAATAAACCATCCGATTGTCGCCACGCGCGTTCATGCCAAAGATTTGTGGTAAAATCAAACACCCATGTGGTATTGGCCGTGGGAAAACTTAGCACATAAAAACTATGACCTTCTTGTTGATACGTATAAGCTACTGCATCATCGATGCGTGAATAAGTTGCTATTTCTCGCTCTAATGCATGCGTGCTAATTCTTGAAGGTTGTAAACCTTGAGCCTGATATACCATACCGCGACCGCGTTCATTAGACGATAACCAAACAACCTTTTGATCTATTTTCGCTACACTAAAAGCAGCAGCACAACCTTGCTCGATGAAAGCACCACCAATACGAGAATATGGAAAATTGGTGGTGTCTCCAGTGTTGTACCATAGTTCAATGGTATTAACTCCAAATAACCAAATTTCACGATTATTAACCAATAAAGTCACTAAATTGTCCGGTGAACCTTCAGCAGTTGCGAAATATAATGGGTTAAGGGTCGTGGAATATGGGTTCATCACCCAAAATTTACCCGTGTTTGGCTGGTTAAACACATATGAACCATCGATGAAATCTACTTTGGTTCCGCCTGTGAATGATATATTTACGTATTCAACTATACTATTAGTGGCTGGGGTAATTATATACCCTTTTAATCCGACTACCATGAAAATCGTAGTACCATTAGTGGCCATACTAACAGGAGTATCTCCAAAGGCTATCGTACCAATTAAAATCGATCCCACATACGTATCGACTCGATAAACATATTGACCTACTACCACAAAAGCATATATATCATTAAAATTAATACAACCCCGAACCACATTACCTGTCAGGTTCAACCAAAGGCTCAACCCCGGTGTGCCTACCAACATAGCGATGTCTTTGGACGTGCCTGTATCTGATTTTTCAGGAAATAAATTAACACAACGTTGCGCGTCAAAATTCACACTTCGTGATTTATATGCACCGCCAATAAAACCTTGAAGTACAGGCATTAACCGCCCCTCCAATCCCATGATCGACCAGCTTCTACTTTAGGTACATCCTCAAATGAAGACACAACATCAGAGGCATTGGCTGATTTTATATTGGCTTTAGCTTTGATCGCCACCGCTCTGATTGAATTAATGTCAGTAGTCGGGTTACTGTACTCAGGCCATAATTCCACCGCCAAACAATGACGAAGAGCACGAAGATACCCAGGCGGCAAACTTATCAAATCGGTCAAACTACTGATGTTGGTTAATACACGATTTGTGGTAAACCCAATTATATTTGCTTCTGATGGAATAGGCCACATCGAAACAGTTGCCAATGGATATGAGTTCGAAAAGAAAATGCGTTCTACCAGAGGTTGCGATTGTGATTTGATGGTAATCCCGTTAAATTCATCAACTGTGATAATCTTGACCGGAGTTGTCACTCCTTGACGAACAAAATACGCATCTTCAAGCCAAATTGGACGTTGAACATTGAAATCACCCCCGATACCGTACGTGTAAACTTGCTTACCGGGAACAATTGTAAATTCGTCATTAGCTGAGCCGTAAACCGCGAGAGTCTCGGTGGACCAACTGTCGATCATTTCATTTAAAGTCAACAAAGCATCATTCGCGTCTTGTGCGGATATGGATTCTCCAGCTGCCACAGCATTGATCAAATACATTGATCTCCGAATCAAATCTAACGCTGTGATACTTTGGGTCATACCATTAATAGGATTTACAACTCACTTACGATTTGACGTACAGCTTGTGCAACACGATGTGCAAACATATCATGATCAGCCGGTAAAGGGTGACCGTCTGTGTAAGGTGCGGTGTTATAGAAATATCTACCTACCGCGGAACCACCAGTGTACCATCCTGAATTATTAGATGTAT
>JAYSWT010000124.1:0-4310 GCA_043717905.1 bacterium
CTCTTGTCGCATGGTTGTCGTTAGAGACGACCGTCCTTGCACGACTTGGTCGATGCGTTTGAATAGCACAGTGGATGTTTTGCAGTTTATGTGCGCCTCCAATGCTCGCAATTGTGGCATGCCAACGATTAAGTCGAATGACGAGTCAATCGGATACGCTCTCATTTCAAGCGTTTTCTTTCCTATCTTTATTCTCACAGTCACCTCCTTTTCCACTGTGACTATTGTGTTGTTCGCCAGTTTGACTCTGATTTTGTTATTATGTTTCGGAGTTGAGTCAGACATATTATTTTTGTTGTCATGTTTTATTTGAATAAAATTTGCTGACGCACCCGTGTCTAGCAAGATACAAGATTTATGTTTATTCGAGTTGATGTTTGCTTGTATAGTTAACACGGATGCTGTTTGTGGGTGGTACACCTGCTCGTTGTTGCTATTTGTTATCGTGGTGTTGCAGGTGTCCGTCCCCGAGTCTATTTGAAACGGCCCCGATCTGTTCGGTTTGGGTAGTGGCCGTAGTTGTTCTTTTCCCGTTCTCGTTCTCGTTCACTTGCGCACGGACCAGTGTGCCGCTTATTACACGCCGAACAGATCGTGCGGTTGATGTGGTGGCAGGGTCCTGACCGGTGTGTCATTCCACACACGTCGCAGATACGGCTGCCGAGTCTCTCTGTGATATTTGGCTTTTCTCTCGCCTGTGCGTTCTTTTCGTCGGACTCGATTAGGTCTCTTTGGAGTGGAGCCAGATTCATGTTCAGAAGTTGAGGAACGCGGGATCTCATGTCGTTGGTGCTGGTATTTAGCTTCGTCAGGTACATGTGCTTGATATGGGTCGAATCCATGAGTGGCGTGCCTTCGTCGCGGTATTTCGCCTGTACGAGTAGGATCGCCTCGTTGAATTTTCTGGTGAAGTCGGCGACGGTGGTACTCTGTTGCGTTAGTT
Source organism: bacterium (assembly GCA_043717905.1). Taxonomy (GTDB): domain Bacteria; phylum Patescibacteriota; class Minisyncoccia; order Phycocordibacterales; family UBA6899; genus MHLP01. Next base: position 944 of record JAYSWT010000124.1, read on the forward strand.
GAGCAAGTTGTGCATATGCTCTGTAGGCCGTCATTGGACAGAGTATATGCAACCAGGCGTCAAGTGCTTCGTCTGCTGTCGAGTCTTCTGGTCTCACTTGCCATTCGTTGGTGAGGGCCGTCCGGAGATCGTTGTCGTTGATTTTTGCCAAAGCCATGCGTACAATGTCGTTGGCGAATGCAGGGAATTTTTCGACTTGCGTTTTGAGCTCTTTCAGCCATAGGCCTCTAGTGGACATGTTCGGTACATCGACGAGGGCGTAGCTGGCAAGTTGAAGCACTGCTGCCATTGTTGCGGCCAATGCGGATTGTTCCTGTAGTGTTGGCGTTGCTTTCTTCTTCTGCCTTGCTTCGTCTTCTGCGTCGTTCTCAGCGTCTTCTTGTGCCTCTTCTGCCGTCTTCTTCTTGCCTGCCGTCTTCTGTTGTTGTTGCAGTAGTTTGTTTTGCCGGCTCAGGTCGAATATCGTCTTCGCCATTTCCTTCTGCAGTGCCTCGTTCGTGGTCTTCGTGGACCTGGTTTTGTCTTCATGGACATGTGTTGCTGGCTTGGGGTATTGTACCGCAGACCTTGACCCATCTGGACGCCTGTTGATGCCGTCCACGCCTATCGTTGAGGATTGCTTGGATGGGAGAGTTGTAGGCGGTTTTTTTTGTTGATCGTGCGCCGTTGGTGTAGCCTTGCGTTTGCTTCCTGCTGATAATCTTGGACTGCCTCTTTTGTCTGGAGTTTTTGCTCTTCTGCTGCCGTTCGCCTTCTTCTCCTTCGTAGTCGCTTCTGGTGTCTCGTCGTCTGAAGGGATGCCTCGCCTGTCTTCTTCTGATCCGTGAAAGTCAAATGCGTCATGATCCATTTTTTTGTTGGGGTTGCCCCCACGGTGGGTACCAATGTAGCGTTACAAGCTGTTAGGGGTTCTATCGTAGCTATGTGGTTGACGCTGGGTTAGAGGTTCGTTGCTTGTAATACAAGTGAGGTGAAAAACCATACCACAAATGGTAGGAAAACCCTGCCCGCAAACGGGTTCTGCCCAATAAAGGGTTCTTGAATATAAGTATAATATATAAGCGTGTGTGAGCCGATGGGAAGAGTAAGGGTGGATAAATATGCTTAGTAGATAGAGTAGGTTGTAATTGTGACTGGGAGACGGAGTGGGACGTAGGCTTGTGACGTCGGTGTAGCGTCACAGGTGTGTCACACTACACTACCCCCCGCGCGCCCAGCGGCACGAAGTTCGCTGATTCCTTTTTATTCTGCTTCGGTGGTCTGCCTGGACCACGTTTCGGGATGGATGGGGTGGAGCGTTCATATCGCGGTAGTTGTAAAGGTTGTTGTGCTGCGGTGTGGGCTGTAAACGCTTGTATCAGTGGCTTTAGTGCTTCATGATTTGATTCGTCATGATTTATCCAACTGTCCATGTCCAACTCCACATTTTCGGCGTTTTTCCATCGTACCAAGTATGTTTGCCCTCTTCGGGTGTCCTTGGCTTCAAGTATTGTGGATGGCGAGATGGTCGCCAGAGGATCTGAAGGGTAATCTGAAGGCGGGTATGTTGGGCGGGAGAAAAATCTGGCTGGTCTTGCTCCCCACAGACGAAGGCGGCTGACATGGAAATTGTTGTTTGCTCGCGTTTCTTTTGGTAGTTGCACTCGGAATGTTGACTCCGACGTACGGTCAATGACTTTGTATGGACCAAGATACTTTTGGCGGAACTTTTGCTTGGTGTCTGTATCCAGTAGCGCAGATAGTGTGCGAGTATCCACGAGCACCCACGCACCAACATCGATGACGTGTTGTCTCCGTGTTGCATTAACTTTCCCGGCTGCGTCCATTCTTGCTTCTAAAATCGAGTCGAATGCTTGTTGCCTGATGCTTTGTCGTGTTTGAGCGATGTCCTCGATCTTGATAAAGGGAGAGCCAATGGATTCAAGGGTGATGGTGAGAGGAGTTCTGAGAGCGAATCCGAAAATAATTTCGTGGGGAGATTTCCCTGACATTGTGTGCGTGGAACTGTTCGCTGTCAATTCGAAATCAGGGATTGTCAATCTCCATTCTTTTCCCACCTGCTGAGTTGCTACTTTGAAGGCATTGCTGAAAATTCTCACTGCCTGCTCTGCTGCCCCGTTTGATTGTGCCATGTGGCTACAGCTGTATTTAACTCGTGCTCCTGCTCTTTTGCATAAAGCCTCGAACATTTCCCCTTTGAATTTTGGACCTTGATCTGTGTGAATGTCTATTGGAACGCCGTACTGCGTGAACCACCCGTTGTAAAGTCGGTCAGCTGTGACGAGAGCTGTGTCTGTTGATTTCGCAGCTATCACCTTAATTAAATGACTGGCGCGGCATACTACTAGCATGGCTTCATCGTATCCCTCGCTGTCTTTTGGTAGACTTGCATGGTCTGCGTGCAGGTGACTGAAAATTTTTATTGACTCGTCGTGCGAGCCTAGCCATCCCATGGGTTTTGTGGTTGGAGATTTGTGTTGCGCACACACTAAGCAATGGTTGATGTATAGGACGACGTCCCTGGACATGTTTGACCAGTATACCATTTTTGCTAACATGTTGTAAGATTTGTGCACGCCCTGGTGACCGTTCTTGTCGTGGACCTGATGGAGTAACCTTGTAATGGCCTCGTCGCCTGCTTTGTTTAACGGTTGTTTCCTCTTTTGCGAGCCGATGTACACGCGGGGAGAGTCTGGCTTGTCGTAGTTGGTGGCCCAAAAAAACAAGTCACCTGCTTGCGTGATCTGCTTGATGGTGTATTTTTCTTCCTTCAATTTTTTTATATTGGGATCTTCCTCGTATGATTTTTTAATCAGATCAACCAGTGTTTTGTCCTGTTTGAGAACTTCTGGCGAGTTTTCTTCAGAGGGAAAGGTTTTGTCGACTGCGATGTGGGCTAGTACTATGTCGTCGAGAAATGTCTCGGTCGATTCGGCTTCATCTTCTGTGTTTGCCTTTGGTAGCCAGCTACATCTTGAGAGCACATCTGGTAGCACGTTGTTAGAGCCCTTGATGTGCGAGACGGTAAAGCTCTTGTGTCCGCACAATTCGACCAGCATCTGGTTCATCAGCGCTGCTTGCGGACATACACTTGCAGCCATGCGTTGCGTCAGTATGCGAGAGTCACAAAAGATGTCGATGTGTTCGAATTGTATCCATTTCTTGCATTTTGCTGCGCCAAATATTAGAGCCAATGACTCAAGGCGTGGGACGCTGTAGTTCAGTTCATTCTTTGTTAGCTTTCGGGCGTAAAACGCAATTGGGCGTGAATCTTGCAGGAGGGCACATGCGATGGCTTTTTTTGAAGCGTCGGTGTATAACCTGAATGGCTTTCCTGACTGCGGAGTGGTTAGCGTTGTTGCGTTGA
>JAYSWT010000125.1:0-1684 GCA_043717905.1 bacterium
ACAGATACCAAATCCTCTAAAAATCATCTTTTGGCCCCAGCCTCCAAAATAATCATTTTTCTCGATGGTACATCAATACTAAATACTTGTCGATTCTTCCAAGACAGCATTTGTTAAGTTTATTTCTTCCGAAAAAATATTCTTATACAAGTCTAAGCTAAGTAATTAATTAATTAATTTTATCTATAAAACACTTTGAAAAATTTCATAAAATATATACATATATTAATTTTGTTTAGAATTTTTTTAATATTTAAGTATTTTATTAAATTATTTGTAAAATAATTATTTTAAAATTCTGTTTGCTTACATGAACCAATTAAATCTTGAGTCAGTGTGTCTTGAAAATTTATAGATATGTTTAAACACATTTCATAATTTTATTATTTCACAATTTCACAAATTGGAGCTTGTGGTGACCTCCCCCTACGGTCTTACCCCTTCCCTTCTTTCTCCTTAGAAACTTGCTGTCACAACGCCTTTGTGCAAACAATGTCCAGCAATTAGAGAGCTGGTCTCTTGGCGGTCGGTGCGCGGCCGCGCAGTGCCCAGTGCTGTAGCCACAGTCGCGACGCTTCATCGACACTTTCACAATACATCGCGTCCGTGGAACGCGACGTGCCGCTGCTGAGTGCCATATTCAACGGGGGAAGAAAGTCAAGACATAACTCACATAATCACCACATTGAGTGGACGTGACCCCCGCAAATTAAATGCGAGCAATACAGGTGGGCTCGGTAGTTCAAAGACGCGTACTCCAAGACGGCACCTTTATTCAAACATAAAGGAGGAGGAGGGGGGCCAATCCCATCGCAGAAACACTGCAGATCAGCATCAAGACGTACCGGAACGATTTGTTCCAACTGTAATACATCGACAACAAACTGGACTCGCTGTACTACCAGCTGAATATCACCATCAAAAAGAAAATGAACATACGTCCATTTCTGCGACTGCTGTTCCGGCGGTTCTGCGGCGACGTCCGCGGCCTCACGAGCATGGTAGAGGCGCACGTGCCGAACCCGCTGGAGAGAGCCTGGTAGACATCGTGATGAAATGCACACAGCTCTTATGGAAGCGTCCATGGAAGGTCACATTGAAGCTGCCAAACTTCTAGTCGCCGTTGACTCTGGCGGCGTGCAGTGGCCACACAGACCTAGCCGCACATCTTATCAATTTATGGAGCTCCAACTTTAGTGGTCAATGGGACACTAGTGTGCAGTACACTCAATATACTGGACCCTATACATATGACAACAGAAGTACTGTCAGATATCATTTCTTCAATCTCTGTGATGCACCGACTTAATCAAGAGAATACTCAGCTATATATTTGGCATTCCTCATTAGTCACTACAAGAGATATACAAGCACTTTTGACCACTGCCAATGTCTACTCTTCAATAGACGTTGATCATTGTCCACTCTACCTTGTCAAGTTATCTGTACATGGTATGGCATGTGGTTCATGTGTCGACAATATTGAGAAGACGATCATAAATAAGGAAGGTATTGTCGATACCAGTGTTTCGTTGGATTCGATACTTTGTTTTTATCTGAGAACCTCATTCCAAGAAACGAAGTTCCCATGACAACCGCGACCAAAAGTCTGATTGGTAGTAACACAAACTTCGCCAATCTCGTCATGGAATCGGCTACGATACCGATCAAGGGCATGACTTGT
>JAYSWT010000126.1:0-1680 GCA_043717905.1 bacterium
GCGAGTTTTCGCGGAACGTATCTGCCGCTTAAATCGGGGAATGGGTGTAGTTAAAAACGGATATAATGATACTGTTATCTTTAAAGCAATTAAAAGAACTATTTCTAAATTTTATCATAAATTGCCTAATAAAATTGCACCTTCTAAGACGCTAAGATATTAAAAAAAGATATTTTAAAGTTGTTACCTGATAAAGCAAATGTTAGAATAATATTCCAAACAACGAAAAGATTGAATTTTTTCAGTAATAAATCCATTGGGGGGTGAAAGGTTAGGGGTTATGGGGCCCCAACCCAACAGTTCCTTGACCAAAGTATTATACCGACACAAAGATCCGTCAAACGCGAAGAACTCCCCCATGTTCAAACGAATACAATAATGTATGTTTACCCGCTCCAAATCCCGATGAGAGTCCTGGGAAGGCACGGGCACGCAGCACAAATCGTATTTCATCACAAAGTCTAAGGACAAACTCTTTATTCTCATTATCAGCTTTAGAAGAAACGATGGTTCGAAGAACGTAAGTAAATTTTTGGCTTAATGAAGCAAATGGAAGCAGTGGTCGTAGTTGACGTAATGGAAGGAGTGATATGCTTGACGAATTCCTTTTTATAGGAATGTTTTTCATCGATTTCAGGACTCCTCCAATCCTATTCTGCAACGTCATTATGACGGTTAGTTTTGATTGATTAATTAATATTAATCTATTTTCATATTTCAGAATATGTCTTTCAAAAACCGTTTGTAATTTTGATTGACATCCATTTGTAGAAGTTTCAGTTGATTTTCTCGTGAAATCCTTCTCCGTCAAGGTTGAGGATATATTTGGTAATACTTCCTTGCAAAATTTACAATTTCTCGAGTTAGTATAGAATTGACCGTTGCTCTTGAATTGAACGTCATCCATAAAAGGGAAAGAGGATTTCCACAAAGAGTCACTTCCAGTAGACCATATTGAACACGGCGAAATTGAGTTTGACATCAGACCACAGAATGTTGCCGGTAATGATTCTACATTTGTTTTTTGAACGAGTACTGTGAACTATGATCATAATCAGGCCAGCGGCCTCTACGAGTTCATTGACCGTGAACAGGCCAGCACCGGTAATCCGATGCAACCGTGGCCACAGTGCCCACCTATGGCCGGCAACGTGATATCGGTGTCGAGCCGGTTCACAGCCGAGGAGGTTCAAATGATCGCCAAGCTCTATGAGGATTACTTCCGGCGCGGCATATGTCCTAGTCTGGGCGAGGTGCGGTCACGCATGACTGACACAATCATCGCCAAACGCCGCACTGCTCAGGCCGTCCGGGCTAAAATAAAGCGTCTCCAGTCCCGTAGCCAGGTGCACGGGTTCTCTTTCACCAACTGATGGTCAATTTTGCTCTCCTTCCATTTTGTCCTTCTTCGATTCGATTCTCCGTGACACGGATCTTTCTCGCCATTCCTGGACGACTGTACATAGTGCCTGTACATATGGGTGGGTGTGGCCTCATCGCATTCGCGCTTCCGGGACACGGGTTGTGTGTGTGTCGCTGTCTTCTATGTGTGTGTAATGAGTGACTAATAATCCGTTGTCACATGCTCTCTGGATCAGACTTGTCACGGTGTACTGACTGTGATGGTCGCGTCTTCTCCCACGTTGTCGGGCCCTTTTGATTTGCTTTAGAAATATATCA
>JAYSWT010000127.1:0-1678 GCA_043717905.1 bacterium
ACAAGCCAGACATGCCGGGTTCGAGCCCCGGTAGCGCACTTTTTCGACACGTCATTTCCTTGAGCAAGGAAGTCACTCACATTGCTCAGGCCAACTCAGCCTTTTATCCGCCTGGGGTCACTAAATTGAGTACTAGCTACGGCTGGGGTTATGGCGGGAAATGTTCGTCTCTGTCTGGTGGCAGGTAATACTGTGTGATCCCATTGACATGCAATTTTTTGTAGCGGTGAGATCTTATAAAAGACGAACCTGCTGTGCACACTTTTTAGCTTTATGTAGAGCTGTATACCACGGCTAACCCTATACAACTCCTAGGACTCGAGGGAGACCCTGGTTATACTGCAGTTCCTAGGCCCCAGAATACTAGGATTCGTTGTAGCAGAGGTCAGTGCAAAACAGACGTATCCAGTATCCACCTCTCTGAGGGGCGAGGGCGGTTTGGATGGGAGGCCTAAGATACTCATCACACCATCATTGTGCCACGCCCACCTTAAGCGGCAATAGCCTATTATACTTACGGTGATTACTGTCTTCAATCCAAATGAAGCGATATACACGAATTAATAATATACTTTAATTATAACGATAAATAAATACTACTTTTATATTAAATTCGCCAAAACATCAAATTAACAACATAAATAGAGCAGACAATATTTATGTTTACATATGACGTCACCGCCTACGCTAGAACACGGTTTAAAGCGCCCACGGGTCTAGGCTAGATATTTTTAGCTAGATATTTATATCTAGCTGTGCTTTAAACTGGCCCCTGGTCTCGGTTTTGCGGGAATTTCCGCGTTGGGTTATTACAAACCACCGTGACCTTATTGGGGAGTTCGCACAAGCCCCTAGCCGAGATGTCATCGCTCCTTTCGACATCACTTGGCATCAGCCAAACAATGCCTCGTGCGTGTATGATTTAGTTTCGGACACACTGGACGCCTCCGGGTCCCCTCGTGTAAATTCTCGGTGAGACGCGAGATCATACGATCTCATTTTGTCCAATTATTACCAGGTCAATTTTTGCTGTTTAATTACACAGCGGTACGCACTATTTGTCCTAACGAGTCTTCCCAAGGCCACCCGGACTGTAACCCGTGTCTAATTCAGTTAGACTGTGGATGCTCATTGTCGGCGGCGGAAGGGCAATTAGTCTCAATTGCCACGGAGGATTGCGACTCAGTTCGTAGCCACAACTCTCACCCCTTCTATCCCGTCAATCTTGCAATTTTGCAATCTTTCTACAATCTGACTAACACTTAGCAAATTGAACGCAGCCTGAGCGCTGACAAATTGTTCAGTGGAGCGGTATTGCCAAATTAGGCGCCCCTCAATTTACCATTGTTAAATACCAGTCGCCTATTGGCCGCGGACAAAGAAGCAAGCTACGCCCACGATAAATTAGTAGATAGCTTGCAAAATGATTCATTAGTCTTGTATAGCGCGAGTGACGTAGTTTTACTAGACTATTTAGAAGGACAGTCAGCGCATGTGTCTTTCTGGCAAATTAGTATGAAGGACTGGCAAACGTGGTCTTTAATGTTTGTCATCCCAACGTGTGCATGTTTAGTTGTTTTCAATTATCGTTTACATCAGCGAGTTGGTCTCCTTAACGGAAACTTCGTCGCGAAGGCCGCACTTGGGGGGATGTTGTGGACTCAACAGGGAACTCATG
>JAYSWT010000128.1:0-29582 GCA_043717905.1 bacterium
CCGTGGTGCCTCTTGTCTATCCAATGACCCTTTCCGCACTCAATCTTCCTACTGGAGATGCGCTCGGAATTCCCTACGAGTACAAGCCAAGTCCCGACAAGAAGGACTTTTCCCTCACGGTAAAATTTGAAACTATCGATGCGTATAAAGTAGCCACAATGAACTCCTATGCATACTCGGAGCCGTCTTTGGATGATAGTTCGTCTGTGGCAAAGAACGACCCCAAAACACTTACCGTTCATTTCACTCGTAAAAACTTCAACGTGTATGCTTCATCGTTCAGTGGTAAACCAAAAACTCCATCACTGTTTGGAATGAGTGATTTCGAAGGCATGCTCCAGTACATGCCGACTGAGCTTGTTGGACACCTCGGCATCCTCGGAACTTTTGCTCGCAAAGAAGAGTCTCTCCCCGACGGACAGTTTCAAATTGTCGCAAATGGCTCATTTGGGGATGCCTCAATGAGTTTTGACGCCGAACTCCTCAAGAAAGCATCACTCTATTATGGTCGTCTGAACAAAAGTCCTGACATTCTTGGCTCGACCGGAAAGATACGCGGAAAGTGGATTAAGTTTAGCGAAGACGATCTGCGTGCCAATGGATATCTCGGAGACTCGGTAGCCGAGTATCTGCCAAGTGACGCGAGCAAGCAGGAGGAAATGAAAAAAACTTTCTACGACGCACTCACCGTCATCCTCAAGGTTGCAGATGAGGAGAAGGCGCTCATCCAAAGTGCCCCAGACGAGGCGACGGTCGTGGATGGAAAGAACCAAGTGATTCATCATCTCGCACTCGACCGCAACACGCTTGTCCCATTCTATAAACGCGTCATCGAGGAGCTCAAGACCGCAAGTGCGACCAACATGTTGGGTGAGGTAAAGTTCGACCAGTCAGTGGTTGATTACCTCGAGAGCGATGAGTTCAAGACTTCATATGATTACCTCGCAAGGAACAACACTTTCACTATTTGGACTGACGAACTCGGATTTCCCGTAAAGGTCTCGTATCATCTCCGCGTTATTCCAAGTGACCAAGTTATCAACATGAAGGGCAAGCAGTTCGAACTCACCCTCTCTGCGATGCTGAAGAATATCAATGCTCCTATCGAAGTGAAGGAGCCAGAGACCTCAATCAGCTTTGAAGACATGATGGCAGAACTCACTGGTAAAACAAAAGAAGAACTGAGGTTTGAGCGGCAAACTCAGAACGTTGACTCTATTCGTTATGCGCTCACCAACTTCAAGGAAATAACTGGTATGTATCCTGCGAACCTTAGCGATCTCACCAAGAAACGTAAAGACCTACCGAGGAAAGTTACTTCGACGAGTAATTCAGTGTACGAGAGAGCGATGGATGAAACCACAATCATCAGAAGTCTCCCAATCGACAATGTGACCGGAAAACCCTTTGTGTATCAAACCACCAACGATGGCTATCAGTTCAAGTATTCAATCAGTCTCCCGCCTTACCGTGAAGGGATGAACACCTTTATGATCTTTAACTCCTCGTATGATTACTCATACCAAACGGGAGGAGAGACGAAATCGAAGTTCAACATGAACGTCATAAACGGAGTCAATACTGCAAACGAGAAGGTAAAATCAGCAGAGGCCGCGAGTGGTGCCGCACAAGACACCGATGGGGATGGACTTCCCGATGCGATTGAAGGATACATCGGTACTAACCCAAAACTGAAAGATACTGATGGTGACTCATACTCAGACGGCGATGAGCTCTCTTCAGGAAGCAATCCTCGCGGTCCAGGAAGAATGAAAACCGGAAATGCGGGAATGTACGGATTCTAGACACACAAAGAACACCCGCTCAAGCGAGCGGGTGTTCTTTCTTGACCATCAAGCTAATGCGAGTAGTCTGTACAGTGGCTTTCTCAATATGGAAAAAGGTGGACTCATGAACATTGCTTCTGGAATCGAACTTGCAAAGACGGTGGGCGCATTCTGTCTTTGGCCCATCATGATTGTCGAAAGCTGGGGAGTAGTCCCCAGTCGTGAGAAGAAGAGCTTTGTGAAAGCAGTAGCCATCGACGCATGTATCTTCGCACTGTTCTTTTGGCTTGCGTTTAGCGTGGAGTCACTCTGGGCGAAAATTCCACTCACGCTCATTGCGGCTTTGTTCTACTTTGTGAGCGGCCTTGTCTTTGCCCTCGCACTTGTGGTTGCTGATGAACCAAACTACGAGGATTACTAACGACCCTCGTCAGTGAACTGCAGCTTCGGCTGCGGTTTCTCTTTTTGTGATTTTACGTTAGTCTGTATACACTATGCGTTTTCACGTGATTACACTATTTCCAGAAACCGTTGAGCCGTATGTCACCAGCTCTATTTTGGGGCGGGCGATCGAGGACAAGAAAATGTCTGTGAAGTTTTATAACCCACGTGAATTTACAAAGGATAAGCATCGCCGTATTGACCGCAGGCCATACGCCGGAGGCCCAGGCATGGTTATCGAAGCCGAGCCATTTCTCAAAGCCGTCGCGAAAGCCCAAGGAAGATCAAGTCAGGGAAAGCAGGAGAAGCGGACAAAGACGGTATTCTTCGCAACTGACGGCAAACAGTTCACCAACACCATCGCTCGTAAATGGGCAAAGGATTATGACGACATCATCTTTCTTTGCGGCCGCTACGAGGGGATAGATGCGCGCGTACAAAAAATTACTAAGGCTGAAAAAATTTCTATTGGCCCCGTCGTGCTCACCGGCGGAGAGATTCCTGCCATGCTGGTGATAGATGCCGTCGCAAGGCAAATCCCAGGCATCCTTGGCTCTTTTGAGTCTGTCGAAGAAGAGCGCACCGCTTCACCCGACGTCTACACCCGCCCTGAAGTCCTCGTGTGGAAGAAGAAAAAGTACCGCGTCCCCAAGGTGCTCCTCGGCGGAAATCATAAGGAGATAGAAATTTGGAAAGCAAAACAGCTTGCCCGCAAGAAACCAAAACCGAGTACAGAAGTAATTCCTTGATCATGTCCAAAAAACACAAACATAAACATAAGCACAAGCATGAACACCAGCCCCCTTTGGAGCACATGGCAAAAACGCAAGTGGTTGAAACAGAGGTCGCATTCCCAGCCCCCCGCGAACTTCTGGTTGTCGAAAACAATTCTACTTCCAAGAATTCACCAGTAGGGGAGGCATGGTCCGCGGTGCTGATTTTCCTTCTTGGGATTTTTCTTGGTGCATGCGTGACGGCACTTGTGCTTTATAAGCAAACTCCAAATGAAATAATAACCGAAATACTCAGCGCTGATGATACCGAGCCCGATGCACTCGAACATGGGATAGCGCCCGAAGGAGTGAAGGTTACAGAGGGAGAGGCTACTGGCACTCTCCAGTTTCTTATTGCGACGTCTTCGAGAGCCTCTGCGACTTCTTCACCATTCTCGATAAAAATTCCCGTGATGATATACCACAGTGTGCGTCCGCATATTGCGGGTCAGTCCAAATATCAAGAGCTGTACGATGTTACCCCCGAACTATTGGAGGAAGAACTTCTTTACCTGAAACAGAATGGCTATCATCCAATACTCCTCCGCGATGTTGATGCGTATTGGCGTGGAGCCACATCATCACTTCCCGAGAAGCCAGTCATTCTCACATTTGATGACGGATGGAAGAACCAGTACGAATATGCTTTTCCACTCCTAGAGAAGCATAATATGAAAGCCGTATTCTTTATCTTTACCAACCCACTTGATCATAACAAGTCAAAATGGATGAGCTGGGAGGATGTTCGCGAGCTCGACAAGGCGGGGATGGAGATTGGTGGACACACGCGCACCCATCCGATACTGACAAAAATTTCTCACGATAACAAAAAACTCGATGATGAAATTCTTGAGCCGAAGCACATCATTGAGCGAGAGCTTGGCCACTCAATTGTCTCATTTGCATATCCATTCGGCGCAAAGGACGAAGCGGTCGAAATAGCCGTTGCCCGCGCGGGATACCAACTCGCACGTACCACTATTTCTGGGGTTTGGAATGACCCCCTGCATCGCCTCCAGTTTCACGGCACGCTCTCCTCTGATAAACTGGAGTCATTCGAGGCGCTCATGAACAAACCGTAACATCACATGCAAGAATACGTTGAAAACGAAATCAATAAACTTCGCACCGCAAAGGGAGCTACCCAAGAGGAGCTTGCGGAAGCTGTTGGAGTATCGCGGCAAACAATCATTGCTATCGAGCGAGGAAAATACACACCCTCGGTCCTACTAGCGCTGAAACTGGGAAAGTACTTTGGTATTAGTGTTGAAAAAATATTTACAATTCGCTATGAAAAATAATTTTATACAAGAATCAGTTGTTGCAGCGGTGCTGATTGGCTTACTCGTCTTGCTTATTAACCCGATGCATTTTTGGATGCCCGATATGGCGCATGAAACCATCATCATCGGTTTGATTATTGCATTTGGACTATACTCGGTATTCGTACTCCGCGAGAAGGCACGCGATGAACGCGACGTCCTCCACCGCATGCTTGCCGCAAGGGCAGCATTCTTTGTCGGAACTTTGCTTATGACTATCGGCATTTATGTCGGTGCACAAAAGGACGCAATTGACCTCTGGCTCGTTGCCGCCTTGGTTGCAATGGTGCTGACCAAGATTATTGCACGGGTTTATTCAGACCGAAACCTCTAGCTATCCCCAGCCTAATGTAAAGTATACTTTACATTGTCTTCCACCCTAGATATACTTCTGGGAGTTAAAAACTAACCGTATATTTATGAACAAAAGTTATGTGGCTGTCGGTGTTATTCTCGCACTCATTCTCGCAGTGATGGGCTACCAGAGTATTTCCTCGAAGACCATGGAGTCGAAGGATGACGCGATGTCTGGAGTCGCTCTGCCTAAATCGGACACAGAGAAAGACATGAAGGGCGATATGTCTTCAACCAGTGGGGCGATGAAAGAAGAGGGAATGATGGGAGTCGGCGTCGTGCTTTCATCAGGAAAGATTATGCTCGAAGATGGAGGAAAGATGACTCCTATTGTCGGTGACTATGCCTTCAAGACAGGAATAAAGGTCATGGCAAACGGCAAAGTGGTAAAAACAGATGGGACATCGTTCATGCTGAAGGAAGGCCAGTCGGTTTGGCAGGATGGTAGTGTCATGGATGAGAAAATGATGGACAAGAGTGCAATTCCTTCGAATGGCGAAACTATGATGCCAGAAAAGTCCACCCAAAGTGGAGAGACGATGATGAAGCCTGCCGTCGCAACAAAGACTGAAACGATGATGAAAACTGAGGTGGTGATGGCAAAAGCGGGAAGTTACATTCCTTATGATGCGTCAAAGCTCGCAATGGCAAATACAGGGCATGTGGTGCTGTTTTTCCACGCCTCATGGTGCCCAACCTGTCGAAATCTCGATACAGACATCAAGGCAAACTTGAGCGCAATCCCCGCGAATCTCACAATTTTGGATGTAGACTATGACGCCGCAGTAGAGCTGAAAAAGAAGTATGGCGTAACCTACCAGCACACCTTTGTGCAAGTAGACGCAAACGGTACACAACTCAAAAAGTGGTCAGGCTCTCCGACACTTGACGCACTCGTGGGAGAAGTAAAGTAGTATTCATAGACGAGCTATATGTCGCTTTTACTCATCGCGTTTATTGCAGGAGTGCTCACGGTACTCGCTCCGTGCATCCTTCCGCTACTGCCGGTGGTGGTCGGTGGCTCGCTCGATAATAAAGGTGGAGTATCACTCACACGCGCCATCGTCGTTGTGAGTTCGCTTGCAGTCTCAATCATTCTCTTCACCTTACTGTTGAAAGCATCAACCCTGTTCATTGATATTCCCGAGCGGGTCTGGGGTTACATTTCAGGGTCCATTATTATTTTCTTCGGCCTGATTTCGCTATTCCCAGAGTTGTGGGAAAAGCTACCGTTCGTGGCGAAGTGGAGTGCGGACTCGAATATGGTGCTCGGAAAAGGATTCATGAAGAAAAGCGTTTGGGGTGACATCATCGTTGGCGCAAGTCTGGGTCCGGTCTTCTCCACCTGCTCGCCAACCTACTTTGTTATTCTTGCGACAGTACTGCCTGTATCATTCGCGCTTGGCCTCGTCTATCTTCTTGCCTATACTATCGGACTTTCACTCGCACTCCTCGCCATAGTATTTGTAGGACAGAAAATTATGGGGAAACTTGGAGTTGCAGCAAATCCGTATGGAAAATTTAAACGCATACTCGGAGTGTTGTTTTTGATTGTTGGTATTGCGATTATCTCAGGGCAAGACAAAGTATTTGAGCGCTCAATTCTCGACAACGGATTCTTTGACGTCACGAAAGTCGAACTGCAGCTCCTTGGTAGCGGCACAGCGGTAAGCCCTGTAGCTCCACCCCCGCCACAAACAGAAAGCGTAAACGCACCCGCACCTTCCGCTACTCCCACACAAGTCAAAGCTACGATGGATGAAGTGCTAACCGTGAAAGCACCCATTCAGATAGTTGAAAAAAATCCAATGAAAAAAGAAATACCACTACCGATAAAATTGCCCGCCCCAGTAGTTGCTACAAAGACGAGTACATACAAAAGTATTAGCGAAAAAGCAAAGATCTATACACAAGTTCCGGAACTTTCTGGGATTGGAGGGTACATCAATACCGGAGGCAATCCCATTTCGCTCGCTGACTACAAAGGCAAGTCAGTAGTACTGGTCGACTTCTGGACCTATAGTTGCATTAACTGCCAGCGCACCCTTCCTTATATCACCAGTTGGTACGAAAAATTTAAGGACAAAGGCTTGGTCGTGGTAGGTGTACATACACCGGAATTTGTATTCGAGCGAGTAGCGAAGAATGTCGAAGATGCGACAAAAAAATGGGCTATCAACTATCCAGTTGTACTCGACAATGATTATGCGACTTGGAACGCATTCGCGAATCGCTACTGGCCGCATGTCTATCTTGTCGATATCAACGGCTACATTGTCTACGACCATATCGGAGAAGGTAACTATTTTGAAACCGAAGAGGCAATTAAAAAAGCCCTCGAAGAGCGTAACTTTCGCTAGGATGGAAGAGGCAGAGGCAAGGTAGCTCATTGGGTGATAAACTAATCTCATAACCCCGTCTATGAAAAATACAGAAGTAGTGGAATACGCGCCACCTGGCGACCTCAGTATCTTTGAAGCAAGCTACCTCCTCAACAGGAAGATTTCGAAGGAAGCAATAGTAGGCACTCTTATGAGTCTCGGATTTCGAAACTACTTCAAAATAAAGATGAGTGACGATATAGCGAATAATGATTTTATTTTATCTCGTGATGCTGTGTACCCGAAAAAAGATGTCAGATTTCAGGGCGAGGGTCTTCTCCTTGCCAGTATTTACCAAAATTTTGATGTCGACACCGTGGGGCTCACAGAAGTAGCGGAACGTATTGCAATGAAGGGAATTACACTATCTGAACTTGAAACAATTACGAAGAATAGTCTTGTGGAGAAAGGTCACATCAAAGCGAGAACAATTGTTCAGTTTGAGAATTCTTACGGAATGTTGTTCTTTCTCTTTCTTATACTTATTCTCTATGTTGCCGTACTTCCTTCACTCATTCGTGCATTGACCGAGGCGAACACACTTGCCCAAGTAAACCCCGACGATTATTTCCTCTTTCCGATATTGCTCATTCCTGCATTCATCCTGTTCAAGGTGGGCTTAAATAGAGTCAAAGTTACACAGCATATTCTTACAGCATCAGGGATAGGACTCCTGAACAAAATAAAAGGATTCCACGTATACCTCACGATTGCGGAGAAGGACAGAGTCAAGTTTTTTCAGAGTACAGAGGCAGAGCACATCAAGATTTCCGAGTTACTTCCGTATGCGATACTGTTTGGTATTGAGAAGAGCTGGCTTAAGGAAGTATTTGTTTGGAAAGACGAAATTCATGAAAAACCATTTAAAATTCAATAATATATATATGAAAAACGAGATAGCAATATTTGGAGGAGGATGTTTCTGGTGTACCGAGGCAGTGTTTCAGATGATGAAAGGCGTTTCGGCCGTAAAGCCTGGCTATGCGGGCGGCATGAAGGAAAATCCAACCTATCAGGAAGTGTGTGGTGGAAAAACTGGTCACGCTGAGGTAATTCACATCACCTACAATCCCGAGGAAGTAAAATACACTGACCTCCTCACCGTCTACTTTGGCTCGCATGACCCAACCACCAAAAATCGTCAGGGGGCAGATGTTGGTACCCAGTACCGCTCGATTATTCTCACCACAAGTGCTGAGCAGATGGGTGAGGCAAATAAATTTATTAAAGAGTTGAACTCTTCGAGCGAATTCGGAGACCCTATCGTCACCGAAGTCGTACCCTTAACAAAATTCTACGACGCAGAGGACTATCACAAGAATTATTTCCGCAATAATCCTAATCAGGGTTACTGCGAGATAGTCATTAATCCCAAGCTTGAGAAGGTAAAAAAGAAATTCGCTGCATTATTGTATGATGAGAGTAAACAAAATAAAAATGGATGAACAAGAACTAAAGAAGAAACTCACCCCCGAGGAGTATCACGTACTGCGTGAGAAAGGCACCGAAGCGCCGGGCTCTGGGAAATACCTCCATGAGAAAGCCGAGGGCACATACATGTGCAAAGTCTGCGCCAATCCTCTCTTTGCCTCAGACGCGAAATTCGAATCAGGTACTGGCTGGCCGTCATTCGATCAGGCACTCGATGGCGCGGTCAAGTATGAGCATGACAACAAGTACGGCATGGAGCGCACCGAAGTCCTCTGTGCGAAGTGTAACTCGCACCTTGGCCACGTCTTCGATGATGGTCCTGCAAGTACCGGCAAACGCTTCTGTTTAAATTCCGTCTGTCTCGATTTGGAGAAGAAGAAATAAAAAAAGACCGTGCTTGCGAGCGCGGTCTTTTTTATTTGTGTTACTGGCTACCTCACTGGTACACAGAAGAGCAGTACATCGCCTCCGAGCGCGTACTTACACATTCCATTTCCATTCTGACAAGAAGATCCCTCTGTTTTTCCAAGACAAGGTGAAGATTGCTCTACCGTTGTCGTTGCTGGTGGAGGAGGTGGCATCATTGGGGGAGTACCACTACTCCAATTGTGGTCGTCATCCTTTGGCTTACATGGTCTTCCTGTCGATGGGTCGAACTTTGTTTCGCAGGGCATTGTGCTTGAACCCATCTTCCATGGGAACGCATTCGAATGCTCACAGCCAGTCGTGGTTGCACTCGTCATACATGGACGAGAGAGAGTTGACGAACCCATCCAAGGGCCTTTATTGTCGTCTCCCTTCTCGTCTTCGCGCTTGCCCATACCTCTTCCTTCACCACAGCGTTTATCATGCTGCTTGCGCGAAAGTTCTCCGAAATATCCGGTCGGATTGACCCCGCCCTCTTTCTGGAACTTCACCACCGCCTCTTTTGTCAACTTCCCAAAGTAACCGGTTGACGAAGCTGAGAGGTACCCGTTCTCGCGGAGCATCTCTTGGAGTTCCTTTACATCGTCACCCCGAAGTCCGAGTGCAAGCCCGCGCGAGAACTTTCTACACACCTGTGTGCTTGAGCCCATCATCGGTCGGTGCTCTTTGTCACCTCCCATCATCTTTGGGGTGTCACTTCCCATGACTGGCATTATCCGTAGCCAAGTTGGGTTCATCATTGTCGTGGTTGGCTGATTCCCGCCACCCATCATCCCATCTTCGGCATGTGCTACACCTACTGCAAATAAACTAATAATAAACACTGAATAAAATAATTTTTTCATTGCATTAGTATAATGGAAAATCTCGCGCACTTGAAGAGTTGCCTTAATTACCTCATACTTAGAGGTATATATGGCAGTCGATGCAAACATAGAACCGAATGTTCAAATCTTGCTCCAGTATGGGGGTGAAGCAGTGCTTACCCGCACCATTTGGACCCTCACCGCCGAGCAAAAAAATTCACATATTTTTAGACAACTCGGCGAACAGCGCTATCTCTCGAGCTTGCGCGCAGGAAACATCGACAACGCCGAGCTCACCAAGGTGGCATTTATCATGGACCCATTCTTCATCAAATCAAAATTAGTGATTGATGCCGCAAAGGCAGGCATTGAACTCCAGCACGACCTTGGACGAAGCGAAGTAGCAAAGAAAATTTGCGACATCATGGGGATAGAGGACGAACATCTGGGGGGAGAGATTGGTGGCGTAACTCTTCCCCAAGCGGGAGCTCCAAAGGCGTAGCAACATACAACTGCGTTGTGTAGCGCTGATAGAATCATTGGATATCGATACGAAAAAGATACGCACTCTTTTTCGCCATCTCGTCCCAAAGTGAGTTTTCTGGGTGTACAATTATCCTATGAGCGTTGTGGTGAGATTAGCCCAGCCACGCGATACCAGGGCCATCCGAGAGGTGTACTACCGTGGCTGGCAGGTTTCGTATCCAAACGATGAGCAAAAGATACTCCTCGCTGATATCGAATTGCGTTTCAAAGACGCGTTTTCTGACGAGAGTATAAAAAAGGGAGAACGCCGGATTGCCAACCTCCCCGAAGCCCAGTGTATGTTTGTTGCAGAATTGGACGGCAAGGTGATAGGGGTTACTGATGTAAAAAAAGATGAGCCCGAGAGCATTATTTCAACCTTGTTTGTTCACCCTGACTATCAGATGCGGGGGATAGGCACGCAACTTATCAAGCGCGCCATTGAGTGGCTTCCAAAGGAGACAGACATCATCGCCGATGTTGCCGCATATAATATTGGTGCAATCAAATTTTTTGAAGCATTCGGTTTTAAAGTTACCCCCGAGATACTCCAGAAGGAGATGTTTCGCATGCCCTCCGGCTCAATCATCACCGAACAGCGCATGCTCCGTGAGGCGAAGTATTTCCAAAAGTCTGTGGATTCGTAAGTACTATCCCCAAACTATCCCCAGAGATATCCCCAGTTTTCCGAGAAGACTTTTTTTGTGAATTTACCCAGCCCCACTTTTACCGATTTATCCAGTAAAAAATTGGTTTTTCTGCTTTTTCAGAGATATTTTAGTGACTTATTTATAGTGTGGAAAGTGGTGCTGGGTTGACTCTCATTGTGCCTTCATTTATACTCTTTCTACTACGTACTGATTGAGTTTCCGGAGGACGCGTATAAGTTGTTGGCTCTTAGCAAAAATTTCGACATCTTTGCAAATCGTCAATTAACAAGCTTAGGAGAGAATAAAGACACAACCTTCACAAGGCGTGTTTTTGCGTGTTATTGGAGAAATTTCCCGGAGGTTTAGTTTTGTACCCTACCTGTGAGATCCAAAACTGAATCGCTGGCGAAATTATTGCTCATTGTTTTCATTTATTAATGAGGAAGTTTATAACGGTTGGGAATTGAGTTTCTACTCACTACTTACTACTCACTAACTACTAGTATTATATGGAGGCGATCAAGAAAAAGTATTTCGGTCTGTACAAGGAACCCCTTGCAGACATCCCGAATCTCGTCGAGATGCAGAAGAAGTCGTATGACTGGCTCGTACAGTTTGGACTCGCAGAAGTATTCAAGGAGTTCTCTCCGATACGCGACTACTCAGGCAAAAAGTTTGAGCTTGAGTTCTCTGGCTTCGAGCTCGCAGAGCCACGCTTCGATGAGCATTTTGCTCGCGAAAACAAACTCTCTTTTGAGACGACACTTCGCGCACGGGTAAAGCTCGTCAACAAGACCCTTGGCGTCGAGAAAGAGCAGGAGATCTTCATGGCAGAATTTCCCGTCGCAACTAGCCGTGGAACATTCATCGTCAACGGTGTTGAGCGTGTGGTTGTCCCACAACTCGCACGTTCGTTTGGTATCTTCTTCACCGCACAGGAATTGAAGGCTGGCCGCTTCTTTGGAGCAAAGGTCATCCCTTCACGTGGTGCTTGGATAGAAATCGAAACTGACGCCGACGAAGTCGTGTGGGTAAAGATTGACCGCAAGCGCAAGTTCCCAGTCACCTCACTCCTCCGTGTATTCGGACAGTGCTCCGATGCAGAAATTTTGAAAGGGTACGCTGGTGACCCAGAAGCAAAGCGCTACATCGAAAAGACTCTCGCAAAAGATCCCGCAAAGAGCCTCGAAGAGTCTTACGTCGAAGTCTACAAGCGCCTCCGCGATGGGGACGTGACCACCACCCAGAATGCACGCGAACTCATTGATGCAATGTTTGCTCGCGAGCGCTATGACCTCTCTACTGTGGGTCGTTTTCGCTTCAACAAGCGTTTCGGAAAGCCGATGACGGAGAAAGCCCTCGAAGGCCGCGTCCTCACTTTTGATGACCTCATCACCACAGTGGGATATGTTGCAAAACTCAACCACATGAAGGGAGCAGAAGAAGATGATATCGACCACCTCGGTTCTCGCCGTGTCCGCTACGTTGGAGAAATGCTCCAGGCAAAACTCCGCGTCGGTATGACCCAGATGAAGCGCAATATTCAGGACCGCATGTCTACTGTTGAGACCGACACTATCCTCCCGATAAACTTTGTTTCTCCACGACCGCTTCAGGCACGCCTCAAGGAATTCTTCACCACCAATCAGCTCTCACAGCTCATGAGTCAGAAGAACGTCCTCGATGAAGTCGAGCACCTCCGCACATGTTCAGCGATGGGTCCGGGCGGACTCACCAAGGAGCGCGCAGGACTTGAGGTCCGCGACGTGCATCCTTCACATTATGGTCGCCTCTGCCCAATTCACACACCAGAAGGTCCGAACATCGGTCTCGTCCTTCGCCTTTCAGCATACGCTCGGGTGAACGACTTTGGTGTCATCGAGACTCCCTATGTTCGCGTTGAAAAAGGTCAAATCACAGGAAAGATAGACTATTTAAATGCACTCGAAGAAGAGGAGTACACCATCGCGCACGCCGCAACTCCATACGACGACAAGAAGTTCATCACCGTTGAGCGCGTCGAGTCACGTATTGCTGGCTCACCAGGCTTGGTAGACAGAAACGACGTTGACTACATTGACGTTGCAACCAACCAAGCATTCTCCACCGCTACCAGCTCGATTCCATTCCTCGAACACAATGATGCCAATCGTGCACTCATGGGTTCGAACATGCAGAAACAGGCAACTCCCGTCATCATCCCCGAAGCTCCTATTGTTGCGACGGGTATGGAGGCGCGTATCGCGCGTGACTCAGGTCGTGTCGTTATTGCCGAGTCAGACGGTGCGATAAAAGAAGTTGACGCAAAGCACATTGTCTTTAAGGCAACCAACGGCAACGAGAAAGAGTACAAGCTGATCAATTTCGTCATGACCAACGATGCCACAGTCTTCCATCAGCGCCCGATTGTTTCTATTGGCGACAAGGTGAAGAAGGGCGACGTCCTCGCAGACACCTCCACATCAGACCGCGGCGAAATGGCACTCGGACAAAACCTCCTCGTCGCATTCATGAGTTGGGGCGGTGCAAACTACGAGGATGCCATCATTCTTTCTGAGCGCCTCGTTCGTGAGAGCATCCTCACTTCTATTCATATAGAGAAATTCGTCGTCAACGTCCGCGACACCAAACTTGGACCCGAAATTACCACCCCTGATATCCCCAATGTCGGAGAAGCAAAGCTCAAGGATCTCGACCACGAAGGAATAGTGCGTATCGGTGCAGAAGTGCGCCCAGGCGACATACTGGTTGGAAAGATTACTCCAAAGGGCGAGGCACAGCTCACTCCAGAAGAGCGTCTTCTTCGCTCCATCTTCGGAGAGAAGGCACGCGATGTAAAAGACACCAGCCTCCGCATGGAACACGGCAAGCGCGGTCGTGTCATTGGCGTGAAGGTGTTCACTCGTGAGAAGGGAGACAACCTCGAGAGTGGCATCATCAAGCGCATCTACATCGAAGTCGCACAGCTTCGCAACATTTCAGTCGGTGACAAGCTCGCAGGTCGCCACGGTAACAAGGGAGTTATCTCAAAGATTCTTCCTATCGAAGAGATGCCATATATGGCAGACGGTACTCCTGTTGATGTGATTCTCACACCGCTTGGAGTTCCTTCCCGCATGAACCTCGGACAGATTTTTGAGCTCCACCTTGGACTCGCCGCACACAAGCACGGCTACCAAGCAATCACCCCTTCATTCCTCGGTGTTTCCGAAGAAGAGATTCGCGAAGAGTTAAAGAGCGCAGGCTATAGAGAGGACGGCAAGATGAAACTCTTTGACGGCCGCACCGGCGAGGCATTCGAGCAGGAAATTTCAGTTGGATACATGTATATTTTGAAACTTCACCACATGGTTGAGGACAAGATTCACATGCGTTCAATCGGACCGTACTCCCTCATCACGCAACAGCCACTCGGTGGAAAAGCACAGGGTGGAGGCCAGCGTTTCGGTGAAATGGAAGTGTGGGCGCTCCAGGGCTATGGTGCCGCTCATATTCTCCGCGAAATGCTCACCGTCAAATCGGATGATATCTTGGGACGCTCTGCTGCATTTGACGCGATAGTCAAAGGCCGCAATATTCGTGAACCAAACCTTCCCGCAACCTTCCACGTATTACTCAACTCACTTCGCGGGCTCGCGCTCGACGTCGACCTGGTGAAAGAAGATAGAGACGAAGTCGTCTAATTATTATTCGTTAATCCAAATACATACACTCAACACGAGAAGCACAAGGATGAAATTTTGAATGAGCTACGACAGATTTTTTGAGGAGTGCCGCGGGGCTGTACAGGTAGTACTGCCCAAGGCCTCCGAAAAAAATCTGAAAGTAGATCGTCAAAATTACGCCTCGTGCATATGTAAATAAATATATGAAAAACCCTATCACTGACTTCAACGCTATTTCAATCAGACTCGCATCGCCAGAGCGCATGAAAGAGTGGTCCTACGGTGAGATTACCAAGCCAGAGACCATCAACTATAGAACCCAACGCTCAGAGCGTGGTGGACTGTTCGACGAAAGAATATTCGGACCTGAAAAGGATTTCGAATGCTACTGCGGAAAGTACCGTGGTATCCGCTTCAAGGGAATTATCTGTGAGAAGTGTGGTGTCGAAATCACTCGCGCGATTGTTCGCCGTGAGCGGATGGGACATATCGAGCTCGCTGCTCCCGTTTCACACATTTGGTTCCTCCGCGGTATCCCATCACGTATTGGACTCCTCCTCAACCTTCCGGTTGCAGAACTCGAAAAAGTCATCTACTTCGCTGCATACGTTATTACTAATGTGAATGAGCCTGAGAAGGCAAATCTTCTCAAAGAGCTCGACAGCGAGTACAAGTCCAAGGTGAAGAGCCTTGAGGCAAAAGGTGCAAAGGACAAGATGAAGGAACTCCTCACCGCAGCAAAGAAAGAGATTGAGTCGATAAAAGTTGGGCTTATCTTAGACGAGATGACCTATCACAAGTTCTCACTCAAGTATTCATCAGCATTCGAGGCTGGTATCGGAGCCGAGGCGGTGTACCAAATGTTCAAGCGTATTGATCTCAAAAAGCTTGAAGTTGCACTTGAGACTTCACTTGAAAAAGCTGGTGCCGTCGAGCGTGCAAAGCTGTACAAGCGCCTCGCACTTGTGAGAGCAATGCTCCGCTCTGGCGTTCGCCCTGAGTGGATGTTCCTCTCAGTCATTCCCGTCATTCCTCCAGGACTCAGGCCAATGGTCGCCCTCGAAGGTGGTCGCCATGCTACGTCAGACGTCAACGACCTCTATCGCCGCGTCATCAACCGCAACAATCGCCTCAAGAAACTTCTTGAGATTGATGCACCAGAAGTAATTCTTAGGAACGAAAAACGTATTTTACAAGAAGCTGTTGATGCCCTCATCGACAACTCGATTCGCCACGGCTCGACCTCGGCAGCAATGAGCCAGACTCAGCGCCGCCAGTTGAAGTCACTCGCAGATACGCTCAAGGGCAAGTCGGGACTTTTCCGCCAGAACCTTCTCGGTAAGCGTGTTGACTACTCAGGCCGCTCGGTTATCGTCGTTGGACCTGACTTAAAACTCAACCAATGCGGACTTCCGAAACACATGGCACTCGAGCTCTTCCGTCCGTTCGTTATCGCCAAGCTCCTCGAGCAAGGTCTCGCATTCAACATCCGTGGTGCCAACCGTCTTATCGACGAAGGTATTCCTGAAGTGTGGGCAAATCTTGAGACCGTGATTAAGGGAAAGTATGTGCTCTTAAACCGCGCACCAACACTCCACCGCCTCGGTATCCAAGCGTTCAACCCAACCCTTATCGAAGGAAACGCTATCCAAGTTCACCCACTCGTTTGTTCCGCGTTCAACGCAGACTTCGACGGAGACCAGATGGCCGTACACGTTCCACTTTCAGACCAAGCGCAAGCAGAGGCAAAAGAGTTGATGGCCGCCAACAAGAATCTCTTGAAGCCGGGTTCAGGAGACCCTGTGGTAAACCCAGGACTCGACATCGTACTTGGTTGCTACTGGATGACCAAAGAAGTGAAGGGCGAGAAAGGAGAGGGAAAAATCTTCCCAACTCCAAACTCAGCTATCACTGCCTACGACTTCGGCGTTGTCGGATTCCGCGCTGGTGTGAAAGTACTTGGTACTGATTCACTCAAGTATGCACAGTTTGGTGGCAAGCCATTCGACACGACGGTCGGCCGCCTCTTGTTTAACTCTGTCCTTCCCAAGGACTTCCCATTCGTCAACAAAGAGGTGACAAAGAAGGATCTCGCCAACATGGTGGACGATCTTATCACCCGCTACGGTATCGACGGCACACCCGATGCACTCGACAAGATAAAGGCATTTGGTTACAAGTATGTCACCAAATCCGGAATTACTTGGTCGCTCTCTGATGTGAAAGTTCCTCCCGAGAAAAAAGGTATCGTCGCTGTAGCACGCAAAGCGGAGCAAGAGATTGTTGCCAACTGGTCTGAAGGTTTGCTTTCAAACGACGAGCGCTACGATCGCATTATTGAAATATGGAAGAAAGTTGAAATCGATATCGAAAAATTTGTTCCAAACGGTCTTCCCGTCAATGGTCCAGTCATGGACATGCTCCAGTCAGGTGCGCGCGGTAACATCAAGCAGGTCACCAAGATGGTTGGTATCAAGGGTCTTACCCAAGGACCATCAGGCCGTGTTATTGATTTCGCGATGGTACCGTCCCTAAAGGAAGGGCTGTCACCCTTGGAGTACTTCATCTCGACCCACGGTTCTCGTAAGGGTCTCACCGACACCGCACTCAACACCGCAAAGGCAGGGTACCTCACTCGTCGCCTCGTCGATGTGTCGCAAGACGTCATCATCCTCGAAGAAGATTGTGGCGAGAAGGAAGGAATCCGTCTCAACGTGGAGAATGCGTCGGGTATCGAAATCACCCTCGCACGCTCGACCCGTGGTCGCGTCCTCGCAAAGGATGTCCACGGCAAGGATGGCGCAGTCGTCTTCAAGAAGGGAACACTCCTCGGCCGAGACGAAGCAGCACTCATTCACCGGGAGGGTGCAGTTGAAGCATTTGTCCGCTCACCACTGACCTGTAAGACACTCCGTGGCGTTTGCCAGAAGTGTTACGGTATGGATCTCTCGCGCGGTGTACTCGTTGCGATGGGCGAAACCGTTGGTATCGTCGCCGCACAGGCAATCGGTGAGCCAGGAACTCAGCTCACCATGCGTACCTTCCACGCCGGAGGTGCCGCAGGCGAAGACATTACCATGGGTCTCCCTCGTGTCGAAGATATTTTCGAACGCCAGACTCCAAAGGCTCAGGCTGTGGTGTGTAAGATTGACGGAGTTATTTCCGACATCAAGCACGGCGAGAAAGAGGACCTCATTATCGTTGTACTAGGTGACGGCACCCACAAGCGAGAGAAGAAAGCTGACCCTGATTCAAAGGAAGTCGAACACTCGGTGTCATTCCGCCGTGCTCCTATCGTAAAGGTTGGCGACAATGTAAAAGCAGGAGACCTCCTCACCAACGGCTACGCGGACATTGATGAACTGTTCAAGTACGGTGGAGTTGATCTCGCACAGCGTTACATCATCTCGGAAATCAACAAGATTTACGAGACACAGGGTGCATCGATCTCGCGCAAGCACTGTGAAGTGATCGTTCGCCAGATGTTCTCTCGTCGCAAGGTAAAAGTGACTGGCGGTACTCGCTTCTCAATCGGCGAAATCGTCGAAGAGGCAGAGCTCGCTATCGAGAATGCCCGCGTCGAGAAGCTCGGCAAGGAGCCAGCAAAGGGCGACAACCTTGTCCTTGGTATCACTGAAGTTGCCCTCACCAAGGAGTCTTTCCTTTCTGCCGCATCCTTCCAGAACACCAGCCGTGTCCTTATCGAGGCTGCAGTGCAGGGTTCAACCGACCGACTCTACGGACTCAAGGAGAATGTTATCTTGGGACGCCTTATTCCCGCAGGTACAGGGTTCCATACCAATTTGGTGCCGGTTGAAGAAGACGAAGAGTATCTTAACGAGCCGCCTCGCGAAATCATTCAGGCGTAAATCCATTTTGGGCGCCCTTCGCATGTGACTTCCAGAGCGGGTCCGCTCAACGTACTACACAGTACGTCTCGCGGACACCGCCCTGTCGTCACTTGCGAATTGCATCCCAAAATGAATTTCCGCAAGAGGGAAAGGGAATCCCAAAATAGAACTTCCCAGATACATCACTGTTTGAAGTTTTGAAAAATTCAGTCTGTGCAGAATTGCTTCGCTCTTTTGTTCGCATGAAACTATAATGAATACACAAAAGCTCAAAAGCTCAGGAACGCCCAACTGTGGCTTTTCTCGCACCCGAATTTAACTAGTCATATAACATAAAGCACATGGACGAAGAAGTTTTTATTGATGAGAAGTGTAAGGTATGTGGCGAACCAACAGGTTCATATTCTACTTGGACAAAAGAAGAGTATGGGAATTTCTTAGATCGAACTCCTGAGGGAAAGTTGAGAAATACAGGATTACATCCAGATTGCTATCTCGATCCAGGTCCTTGTGAAAATTGTGGAAAAGAAACTGATATTGAAGTGAGTGCAAGGTTACTCTGTGAAGACTGCGAACAAAACAAAAGTATAAAAGACGAAGAAGCAAGAATTGTACAACTCTCAATTTGCTATGACCCAGATACGGGGGAAAGAGTTCGAACTTAAAACTATGTCTACACCTGTTGAACAAATTAAAGAGAAATTATCGATTGTCGACGTAGTCGGCTCTTATATAAAGCTCACCAAGGCTGGCTCATCATATAAAGCGCTTTGCCCGTTTCACTCCGAGAAATCTCCCTCATTCAATGTCTCGCCATCGAGACAGGCGTTTTACTGTTTCGGTTGCAACAAGGGCGGCGACATTTTCTCTTTCGTTGAGGAAATCGAAGGAGTTGAATTTTTTGATGCGCTGAAAATATTGGCCGCTCGGGCAGGGGTGGAAATAAAGCGTGACGAAAAGTCCGAGCAGAATCGCACCGAGCGCGACCGCCTCCTCACGCTCATGGAAGAAGTGACAAAGTTCTACGAGCGCCACCTCCTCACCAATAGTGAAGTCAAAGACTATTTAGTTGGGCGCGGACTTTCCGAAGATACCGTGCGTTCGTTCCGCATTGGTTATGCTCCGAACGAATGGCGACTCGCCTATGAACATTTGAAAGACAAAGGCTACACCGACAGCGAAATCGAAAAAGCAGGACTGATTAAACCAACCGAAGGGAAGTCTCCTTACGATAGATTCAGGGGCCGTGTGATGTTTCCGATATTTGATGCGAACGGCAGTGTCATCGCATTCTCTGGCCGCGTCTTCGGCGAACAAAAAAATCAGGATGGCACCGATGTGGCAAAGTACATCAACTCGCCCGAGGGACCCCTGTATGACAAGGGCGCCGTGATGTTCGGCTACGACCGCGCCCGAAAAGCCATTCGCGAACTCAATTTCACTATTTTAGTAGAGGGGCAGATGGACCTCATCATGAGTCATCAGGCGAGTACCTTAAACACGGTCGCAGTCTCAGGCACCGCACTCACTGAGCGCCACCTCGCGCTCTTAAAGCGTCTGTCCGACAATCTCGTCTTTGCTTTTGACGCCGATGATGCAGGGCTCGCCGCAACCGCACGCGCATTTCGCCTCGCACTCGCACAGGGGATGAATGTTCGGGTTGCCGCTATTCCCGACGGCAAAGACCCCGCCGACTACATTCTTGGACACAGGGACGGTTGGAGCAAAGTTATCGCAGAGTCTACCCACATCATTGATTTCTACCTCACCGCACTCGGAAAAAAGAATCTCGATTCACGCGCATTTCGCGAGGAGGTAGGGGAGAAGGTACTTCCACTCCTCCTCGAGATGCCGTCAAAGATTGAAGAGGCACATTTTATTATTGAAATTGCCCGCAAATTAGGCGTCCCCGACACTGCGGTGTGGGAAGACGTCAAACGCCTCGATCTGGCTTCAAAAAAGATTGCGCCAATGCGTGAAACCCGTCAGGAAGTCCGAACATCTGAGGCCTCGTCAAAGACCCGCCGTCAAGTTGCCGAAGAGGAAATCATAGGTATTCTCATATGGCAGGAAGGCCATAGTGAGCCTGCAATCGATGTGGTGATACACCGCACCGAATACCACGAGCGGATAGGACTACACGGGCTTTCCCCCCATAATCCGCCCGATGAAGAAAAGGGTAAACTAGCACTCAAAGCTGAATATAAATATGAGCATGGCCCCAAATTAGCACATTCCCTAAACGAATTACTTGATACCATCGAAGAGGAAGTGCTCAAGGAGAAACAAGCAGAGCTATGGCAAAAGCTTAGTGATGCCGAAGCAAGGAGCGCAAAAGATGAAGCAAAAGAATTTCTCAAGGCCTACCAAGCAATCACTCCGCAAATAATTGCCCTCGAGGATAGAAAAATTAAACGCGTAAATCCCCCCGACGATTAGTATGACAGAATTTATTTCACATCTCATTCCTCATCCCTCAACACTCATTACTCACTTACTACTCAACTAACTTAAAAGCCATGGCCGCAAAACACAAAAAAACAACAAAGAAGAGCTCGCCCAAAAAGGCATCAAAGAAACCTTCTGCCGCAGGCAAGAAGGGCACTCTCAAAAAGAAGACGAAGTCCACTAAGAGTGCTTCCACCAAAGGTGGAAAGGAAAAGTTAAAAAAAGTAGCCTCTGCTGCCAAAGCCAAATTGGAAAAGAAGAAAGCTGCCATAGCGCTGAAGAAAGAAAAAATCGAGCATGCGAAACAGGTAAAAAAAGAAAAGGCAGACAAAGAGAAAGCAAAGAAGCTCGCCAAGATTGAAAATGAAAAGGCGAAGAAACTTGCAAAGAAGGAAAAAGAGGCAAAGAAAAAAGCTGATAAAGATGCGAAAATCGCAGCGAAACTTGCTTTCAAAGCAGAGAAGAAAATCAAGTTCGCTCCTCCACCAAAAAAGACCATGAGTAAAGAGAGGAAGGCCATGGAGCACAAGGTGACTGTTCTTTTGGGGAAGGGTAAGGACAGAGGCTTCATCACCTTTGATGAGATTCTCCGTGTCTTCCCAGAAATAGAGAACAATGTCGACTTCCTTGAGGAAATCTACGAGCGTATGAGCGTCATGGGTATCGACGTCCTCGAGTCGGGTGGCCTGCTCGACGCGGACCCCCCCGAAGAGCCGGTCAACACTGGTGCTTCAAGGAAGTACCTCACCACCAAGAGCTCTCCCTACGATTCCACCCAGATGTACCTCCGCGAAATAGGCCAGTACCCACTTCTTGCCGCGCGCGATGAGCGCGAGCTCGCTCAGCGCATTCAGGCAGGCGACCCCGAGGCCAAGAATCTTCTTGCCCGCGCCAATCTCCGTCTCGTTGTTTCTGTTGCAAAGAAGTACGTTGGACGCTCTCCTGACCTCACGCTTCTTGACCTTATTCAAGAGGGTAACCTCGGACTCTTCCGCGCCGTCGACAAGTTCGACTGGTCAAAGGGCTACAAATTCTCAACTTACGCGACTTGGTGGATTCGTCAGGCCATCACCCGCGCACTCGCTGACCAGAGCCGCACTATCCGTATCCCTGTCCACATGGTTGAGACTATCGCCAAGTACAAGCAGGTGGTAAGACGCCTGACGCAGGATCTCGGTCGCGAACCGATGGCCGAAGAAGTCTCAACCGAAATGGGTATCGACGTCGAGCGTGTTCGCATCATCGAGAACATCGATCAGGATACCGTCTCACTCGAGAAGCCGATTGGTGACGACGAGGACAAATCCACTCTCGGTGAGTTTATCGCCGACGACAAAATTCTCTCACCAGACGCCGAAGCATCGCGCAGAATCTTGGCCGATCAGGTAGGGGAGATACTCGGAGATTTGAGTCCGAAGGAGCGGAAAATCTTGGAAATGCGGCATGGGCTTCTTGATGGAGTGACTCACACGCTTGAAGAGGTGGGCAAAGAATTCGGTGTCACACGCGAGCGCATCAGACAAATCGAGGCAAAAGCCCACGAGAAGATCCGCCAGCATGGCAACATCAATAAGTTGAGAAGTTACTAAGTCAACACAAATGCCTGATCTCACTTTTTTGGTTCCAGTGATCTTCATCCTAACTTTTGTTATTGCTTTTGCATTCTCATTGGTTATAAAGATTTTTCGCAAATCAAAAAAGAAATCAGAGAAATGGAATTCTCCCGTTATCATCCTGTTTTTTCTGGCAGCAATTTTTCCCGCCTATTTTCTGGTAATTCGTCTAATTCAGTACTTGTTCTAAGTTTTACTGAATCGAAAATCAGTAAAGTGTGACACACGAAGCATGTGGGGCTTTTTCGTATGCCTCAAAATGTTCCCTCAGTCCACCGGCGTCGGATAGCATCCATGAGTTGCAAAGGTCTTGAGGAATCAGCAACTCATGGGGCTGTTTTTCTTTAGCTGTGTAACGTACTGATATCGCTGGCGGGGGAGTTAGTGCTTTACTTCAATCGACAACCTCGAATGACACCGATATCGAAAGCGTCCGAATTTTGCGAACTCCTAGGTTTTCCTTCAGAAAGCTCGTCACCGTACATGAGTACGGCTCTTCGCTTTCCTCAGTCCAAACCGT
This sequence comes from bacterium, assembly GCA_043717905.1. Classification (GTDB taxonomy): domain Bacteria; phylum Patescibacteriota; class Minisyncoccia; order Phycocordibacterales; family UBA6899; genus MHLP01. Next base: position 22,994 of record JAYSWT010000128.1, read on the forward strand.
CGGTATTCGACCAGATTTTCATTAGCGGTACTCCGCTTAGAAAATCGAAGTACTCTTGTGGTGCATCAAAATTATGAACGCTTAGAAATGTAGAAGTATAGCCATTTTGCAAACTCATTGCTTTTTCATTGTTTTTGGGTAGGATTACTCAACTTGTGCAAAACGCTGCCAAATATCCGAAACAGCAGTGTATAATAAAGCCAGCGTTCAATACTACAAACTTTATGGAAAAAAACTACAAATTAGGCAGTCTTGTTGACGGCAAAACAAGAGATTATAAGGCAATTGAAAAGATGACTGAGCAGATTGCTCAGCTTGGGGGTATGCTTCATTTTTCAATTTCAAAAGATGAAAATGGCTGGTCTGCACAATGCAATGAAGTATCTGGAATTATCACTGGTGGAGCAAACCCCAACCCTACTGATTTTGAAATAGAATCAAATATTCGTGAGGCAATATTTACTGCTTTTCATGTTCAAACTAGTACCTCCTCAGAGATACTAAAAAAGGAAGTGACACAAATGGCACTTTCTGTCGCATAACCCAATATGACATCCGAGTTCCCCATAACAAGAAAAAATTTATGGGACTCTTTGGGTAATGTAAAAAAAGCAGATTGGCTAAAGGCAGGAGAAGCGCTCGGCCTCGTATTAACAGCACCCACTGGAGGAACTTCTCATGTAGCAATTAGGAGACCTGACGTTGCAGTTGAGGATATCAGAGGACTCGTTGTGACTGTTTACGAAGGTATGAGCAAGCAAGTAAATGGTATTGTATTTCGCGAGTTACTTAAGAAAGGATTTGAGTAAGATCAAATTTGGAAGGCTTTGGGTAAACTAAAGTAGATTTCACCCAAAGCCCTCTACAACACACCCTCAAAACCAACCCCACCCCCTAGGTCACCCCTGCGCCCCAGAACTGCCTTCTTGGGCACGGTTTCACTTGGCAGAATTCATGTGAGTGTTAGGATAAACAAGTGAAAAAGCCTCTGGTAAATAATGCATATGTCGATGGAGCAAATCTCAATAAAGGAGTTTCTTCGCTCGGATGGAAGCTAGACTACAAGAAATTCAGGGTCTGGCTTACTGAAAAGCATGGAGTAAAGGATGCGTATTTATTCATTGGGTTGATTCCTAAACACAAAGACCTCTACACCTCACTTCAGGAATCAGGATTTACTCTTGTGTTTAAGGAGGTGGTGTATGACGGAGAGGGGAATGCAAAAGGTAATTGTGATGCCGATCTCGTACTCAATGTAACCCGCGATGCCTATCTCAATAAATTTGAGAAGGCTATTATTGTTTCAAGCGACGGAGACTACGCAAGTACAGTAAAATTTCTGAGTGATGAGCAGAAATTTAAAATGCTCATTTCTCCCTCTATTCAAAAAAGATGTTCAATTTTACTCAAGCGTTTAGGAGTACCGATCACCTATCTCAAAGATATTGAATCGATTGTTCGCCGTAAATGAAAAAGCCCCCACTCTGGACGGAACCAGAGCAGGGTCTCTTTCGTAGTGATATAGCAATTATACCCACCCACCGGCATACGTCAATGTTCAAAAAAACACATGTTTTTTTGTGTTTTTTGAGGTAATCCCAAGTATCCTCCAAGTCTTTTCCCCCCCCTGCATTTCCTAGCGACTAGCAACTAGAGACTAGCTACTGTTTTTTCCCCGGCGTCCCATCAGATGTGGGCAACACAATTTTCTCCTCCTGCTCGGCGATATCATCAAAAAGTACGAATCCAAAAAGTCCGGCAGCTTGGAGGAACAGAAGCGGGATAAGTAGAATGAGCGAATAGAATGCGAATGAGAATGGATGAGCGTGACCATCGAGTGCCAGCAAGATACCGAACACGACCCCCAAAAGTGCCAGCACAAAATCGATCAATGCATAGATCTTCAGTGACGACCAGAATGAAAGCTTCGTATACGGCCTGCGTTTGATGAATGCAAAGAAATGGTGAAGATAGACGATCACCAGCGCCAAGAGTGCCTGTAGACGTATCCCTTCCGAGATGAACTCATTCGTCAATTCATACTTTGTTGTTGTGTCGTTATCAACAACGAGTTTGAAAAAATGTTCAGCAGGAAATAGTGTGATCCCATGATCGAGAAGTAAATAGGTCATGAGGATGAATGCACTCAACCCAGCGTTGAGAAGTCCGAATGCAACAAGAAACGAGCAAGCATAGAGTATTCCCCAGAGAAATATCTGCTTAATTACATAACCAACGATTTGCATTAAATGATTATAGCCCATATTCACGATTTGGTTTTTGTTTCTCTCGTACTGAATTCACTAGCGACTAACTACTAGCGTCTAGCAACTGCTACCTAACACACCCTCAACCCCACCGGCACTTCCTGAGTCATATTTAGAGCCCACAAAGGCATCGTAGGGCTTATTTCTGCTGTGGCATCTCCTAGCGACTAGAGACTGAAGACTAGTGACTAGCTATTAGCAACTAGTGTCTAGCGTCTAGTAACTGTATTTATTCCCCTGCATTTCCTACCTACTACCTACTAATGACTACCTACTAGAATCTTCCCCCCACTGAGCCATTCTGGGCGACATTTTATCTTTCAATTTCCCACAAATTATGGTATAATACCTATATGAAAACGCTTGAAAAGACTTCTCTTTTCTGGGATGTAACACCTGCCGAGCTTGATAAAGACAAGCATAGCCGTTTTATCATTGAGCGTGTGCTCGCGCGTGGCGACCTCGACGACCTTGCATGGGCAAAGTCGAACTATGGTGAGGATGCACTCAAGCAAGCATTCATCGGAGCTAAAACACTTGATAAGCGTTCTGTCACTTTTTTTGGACATTACTTTAATATCGACCCTTCTCTATGCATACAGAAACCCTCGCACCTAGTACAGGAGCCCTACTGGAAAAGATAGCTACAGAATCATTCCTCAAGAAATTTTATCTTGCCGGCGGTACCGCGCTTGCACTTGAGTTCGGGCATCGTATTTCCGTCGATCTGGACTTTTTTTCACAAACCGATTTCTCCCTCGCCGAATTAAAAGAAGTCATTCCGACAATAGGGAAGTATGCACTCACCAATGAAGAGCCGGGAACCCTCGACGGTGTGCTTGATGACGTGAAGCTCACTTTCCTGCGCTACCCATACCCGTTACTTTTTCCTCTTGTACCCTACAAAGATATCCTAATGGCAGATGAGCGTGATATTGGCGCAATGAAGCTCTCTGCGATTTCTTCGCGCGGAAGTAGAAAGGATTTTGTCGATCTGTATGTGCTTCTGGGGAAGTATCAACTCAGAGAGCTGATTGCACTCTTTGAAAAGAAATACGCTGATGTCACCTACAACAAATTGCACTTACTCAAGAGTCTTACTTATTTTGCCGATGCAGAAGAGGAGCCCATGCCACACATGCTCGCATCATTCACGTGGGAAGAAGTAAAAACAAGAATCATCACCGAAGCCAAAACCCTCGCATCATCATAGGGCATATTTCTGCTTGGTGTATTCTACCTACTACCTACTATGACTACCTACTGGAATCTTCCCCCCTAGACCACCCAGCGCCCCAGAACTGCCTTCTGGGGCGAGTTTTGTAACTAATTTGCAATTCAATCGAAGGGGAGTAGGCTTAGGAAATCTACTTCATGCAACGAGAATATTATTCAGCCACAATCAAGGAATTTCTCGAAACTTCGCTTGATGAAATACTTGGCAAACTCACTCACAACAATGAATTTGCACTTGAGGGAACTCAAAGAGATGCTTGGATAGAAGAGATTAAGATATTGAAATCAGTCCTAGTGCCATATCAAGGCTCTGTGTATTTTGAATATTCGATTCCTCGAATGGGGAAGCGCGTCGATGTTATTGCGATTATTGGCTCAGTGATTTTTGTATTTGAATTTAATGTAGGTGAAAAAGAGTATCAATCATACGCAGTAGATCAGGTGTGGGACTATGCGTTAGACCTTAAGAATTTTCATGAGACAAGTCATGAACAATATATTGCGCCAATTCTCATTGCAACAAAAGCAAAGGATATAGTTGCTCAAGTTTCTACAACTCCACACAATGACAAGCTTCTTTTCCCAATTAAAACGAATGCTGAGCTACTAGGACAAGTAATTACAAACGTTCTGCAGTTTACTGACGGACAAGAAATTGACGCCGTGAAATGGGAAGAAGGAAGATATCAGCCGACACCAACAATTATTGAGGCAGCTATGGCGCTCTACAGCGGGCACTCTGTAACAGAAATCTCACGCAGTGATGCAAATGCAACAAATCTAAGCGTTACATCATCTGCAGTTTCAGAAATAATTCAGCAATCCAGAGAGCGCTCGCAAAAATCTATTTGCTTTGTGACTGGTGTTCCTGGTGCAGGGAAGACGCTTGTGGGGCTTGATATAGCAATTAAGCATATCGATAAAAAAAGTGAGCTTTATAGTGTGTATCTTTCGGGAAATGGACCGCTAGTTTCAATACTCCGAGAAGCGCTCACAAGGGACAAAGTCAGAAGCGAAAAAGAACTCGGAATAAAAGTAAAGAAAGGAGTAGTCATGAGTGGGGTAAAGATATTTATTCAGAATGTGCATAATTTCCGCGACGCCTGTCTTTCAGACCCAAGACCTCCAACTGAGCATGTAGCACTATTTGATGAGGCGCAACGTGCATGGAACTTAGAGCAGACGGCAAATTTCATGCAACGGAAAAAGAATCAACCAAACTTTGATAAGTCTGAGCCCGAATTTCTCATATCATGCCTTGATCGTCACCAAGACTGGGCGGTTGTAGTTTGCCTTGTGGGAGGTGGGCAAGAGATTCACACAGGAGAGGCAGGAATAAGTGAGTGGATCGAAGCTCTTAATAAGTCTTTTCCTGATTGGCATGTATATTTATCTCCAAATCTTTCTGATAGCGAATATGGAACGGAGAAAGTATTTGAAAAGGTAAATAAACTACCCAATGTTGAAAAAAAGAGCGAACTACACCTTGCGGTTTCAATGCGCTCATTTCGTGCAGAGAAATTATCATTACTGATAAAACAACTTTTAGATTTAGAAAAAGAGAAAGCTCAGCAAACGCTAGAGGAAATTGAAGCAAAGTACCCCATCGTTATAACCAGAGATCTCGGTTGTGCGAAGCACTGGCTAAAGGAGCAAGCGCGAGGCTCTGAGCGCTACGGAATGGTGGTATCTTCCCAAGCAATACGCCTAAAGCCCTATGCTATCGATGTGAAAACAGATGTTGACCCAATCCATTGGTTTCTCGACGGGAAAGATGACGTTCGCTCTTCATATTATCTTGAAGACGTTGTGACAGAATTTCAAGTGCAAGGGCTAGAACTTGACTGGTCATGTGTCATTTGGGACGGCGATTTTCGATATTCAAATGAAGGGTGGGGGAGTTACTCATTTGTTGGTACGAAGTGGAATAATATTAACAAAGCAGAACGCAAAACATATTTGAAGAACGCGTACCGCGTATTATTGACTAGAGCTCGGCAAGGTATGGTTATCGTTGTCCCTCCTGGGGATGCTGAAGACAAAACCCGAAACCCAGAATTTTATAACGATACTTTTGCATACTTAAAAGAAATCGGATTCAAGGAGATATAATGTAAAATTTTTTGGTAGAATTTGGTGTATGAATGAAGTGAATATCTATCTGGATATCGATGGGGTGTTGCTTGCAAATGACCGACAGCCAGCTCTTTTTGTGAAAGAGCTTCTTGCATATGTACTCGAACAGTACCCAGAGAGCACCTACTGGCTGACTACACACTGCAACGGGGATGCCTCGATACCAATCAGGCATGTTGGGCATTTGTTTGATGTAGAGACGGTGGCACTCATGAAAAGAATTAAACCAACAAGCTGGGAGGATGCAAAAACCGAAGGCATAGATTTCTCGAAGCCCTTTCTGTGGTTCGATGATGACCTCTTTACTTTGGAACGAGCAATGCTCGTCAAACATAGCGCGCTCGAAAACTGGATCGAGGTAGACCTAAGCAAAGACCAAGAGCAGCTTGGCAAGTTCCTCGCCAGCTTCCCACTTCCACTGATAAAGTAATTTCTCATCTTTCCCCCTCATATTTTCTATTGTCTTATTCGTACGAATATGCGAATAAGGAAACGGTTCAGTAACATTGTGAAGACTGGACGAGAAAATTCCTTATGTTAGTTTTTCGGTAATGAAGCAGGAAGCAAAGCAGGACCTCAAGACCCTCGAGAAGCAGATGAAGGCACTTGCAAATGCCCGTCGTCTTGCGATTCTGAGATATCTCAAGAAGAACAAGGAAGCCATGGTGGGGGATATCGCGGAGGAAATCAAACTTTCGTTCAAATCGACTTCTAAACACCTCGCTATCCTCTATGCCGCCGGAGTACTTGAGAAAGACCAACGCAACATCGCGATGTTCTATCGCCTTGCCCCAAATCATCACACCGTTGCGAAGCACATTCTCTTTATTCTCTAATTCGCGCGCGACCAAAAATTTCATCGAGGCTTCGAGTACTGAAATTTTGAAGTACTCCTGTGGTGAATTGGCGAATAAGTCCCGCGTGGTTCACAATCCAGTTTTGGCGAGGTG
>JAYSWT010000129.1:0-10652 GCA_043717905.1 bacterium
TATTCAGAACACAAACAACAAAACAAACGCGTAAGCGGTTATTTTGTTGTTTCGGAGTAAAATGAAGGTTGAAATTTGGAATGCAATACGAAAGCTTGGACTGAGGAAATGTCCGAGAAACATAGTCTGCTATGGTGACCGGACTTTCTGAGGGAAAGCTGAGTAGGGCGTCCTAATTTCAACCTTATTATCTGCCTTCTTCGAGGCCAACAGCACGGTCAATTTCCGAAATCGTCGTCATGCCCGTCATGCATTTTACAAATCCATCTTGGCGCATATCAAGAATTCCTTGTGCTTTCGCAGTTTCTTTAATTTCGCGTTCACTGGGGTTTTCACGCAAAATATTTTCAATTGCCCTATCCATGAGAATACCTTCGTAAATGGAAACTCTACCCTTAAAACCCGTGAATGAGCATTTTTCACACCCAACAGGCTTCCATAATTTTTCGGGGACTACCACCTTTGGGCGGAATTTTTTTATTTCGGGTAGTTCACGATTATACGCTTCAGCTTCTTTACCTTCTGGAATATACTCAACTTTGCAGAGCTTGCAGAGTCTTCTCACGAGGCGCTGTCCAATTGCAATATTGAGTGCCGAGCTTATGATTTTTGGATTGATTCCGATATCGATGAGGCGGGGAATTGCCCCCGCTGCATTGTTCGTGTGAAGTGTTGAGAATACTAAGTGTCCAGTGAGCGCAGAATCAATTGCCACAGACGCGGTCTCTTCGTCACGAATTTCTCCCACCATGATAACGTCAGGATCTTGACGCACAGCAGCGCGGAGTCCATGGCTAAAGTCGTACCCTTTATCGTGGTCTATTTGTGTCTGCGAAATACCATCAAGGTGGTACTCGATAGGGTCCTCGATTGTGATTATTTTAACCTGTGGACTGCGAAGTTTTTTCAAGCACGCATAGAGTGTGGTAGTTTTGCCTGAGCCGGTAGGTCCTGTTGTAAGAATAAGACCATTTGGCTTATTAATTTGGTCAACCATAATTTGATAGAAGTATTCATCCATACCAAGTTCCTCAAGCGGAACAGAAATAGACTTGGGGTTAAGAATACGCATAACGACGGACTCCGCGTACGCCGCAGGAAGTATTGAGGTACGCACTTCAACATCTACGCCACTAATTTTAATTGTAAAACGACCGTCCTGTGCTTGGTGGACGAGATTAAGTTTTACCCCAGCAAGAAGTTTAATTCGCGAGAGGACTTTTTTATAATTCTCTGGAGTGATAACAACAACGTCCTGCAAAATTCCGTCCAAGCGATAACGAACTTTCACACTCTCCTTTTCTGGCTCTATGTGAACATCTGATACACCAGTTGCAACTGCCCCGCCGAGTACAATTTCAACAACTGTCGAAAGTGAATGAACATCACCAGAAGAAATAGCTTCCTCAACAACAGCTTTCACGTCAGCAATTGTTTTAATTACCGAGACATATTTCTGCATTGTCTCATCTGAGACAGACATCACTCCTCGTGTTTCTGCTTTGGCATAAGAAACTTCATTGTATGTTTCCCAAGCACGAGTAATTGAGAACTCAGAAGCCATGTGGAGATTCGTTGTAAATCCTTGGCGCTGTAACTCTTCGAGTATATTTGCAATTTTCGGGTTGTTTGGTGTCTGTACCGCCATATCTACTTGATGTTGGTCCATTGCAAAGACAACCACTTTTGCGTCGCGTGAGGTTTCCTCGGGGATTAGTCGAATGGCATTGTTGTCGACAATCAACCTTGATAGGTCAACATAAGGGAGTTCGTATCGTTCAGCCAAAATCTGCGCCAAGGCCTCCGCCTCCTTTTCACGCATGTCGGCGAACTGCTTGCTGTCTTTTCCGTCATTAAAATGAGGCATTTCCTCCCTATTTTACTGTGCAAGTGCAGCTTTCACAAGGTACAACAATATAATTACCTGGATGTTTGACAAATAGTATAAATAGTGTATAATAGCCAAATGAAAACATACCACAATTTTCTCCAAGGTAGCTTTGTCGCAACAGTGGTTTTGCTACTCATGCAACCAATCCTTTGTGCTGCATATCAAGCCGCTCCCGTTGCAATTACGAGCAACCCTACTTATGTCACCGAAAAAAGTGTATCAATGAACGGGCAAGTGAATGCAAATGAAACTCCTGACACCTATGCATGGTTTGAGTGGGGAATTTCTGGACGTAACACCGTTTATGAGACAGACCATCGCCAAATGTGGGGAGGGAGTACACTTTCAAACTTTTCTGCCACAGTAAATGGGCTTGCTCCAAATGTGCAATACTTCTACCGGCAAATCGCTGAGAGTAGTCGTGGTCGCGACGTAGGAATCACCACGTACTTCACAACAAAGACGATTGTTGAGCCAATTGACCCTATCGTAATTATTGAAACCCGTTCTCCAGAAAGTGTTCTTGAAAAATCTGCCATGTTGCGAGGGTATATCGCTCCACACGAAGGCAAGAGGGTAGAGTGGTGGTTTGAATATGGAACTACAAATAAGTTTGAAAATATAACTCAAACAAGTAAGTGGGGAGCAGATTCAGGAATCGCGCAAGTCAATGTAACAAATCTTACTCCTGGTACAGTATATTTTTATCGTATCGCGGCAGAAAATTCACTCGGAATTGTCCGTGGCGCTGCACAAAGTTTAACAACGAAAGGCATTGCCCCTAGTCCGTCCGAAGTAGCAAAAGCACAGGCGATCCCTTCTCCTTCTGCGGGCGGGGGCTCTGTCTCTGGTTCTGGTGTTGCCGCAAATGGAGTAATCCCTGGGTCAGCGTATTATCCTGCCGCGGCGCTCAATTTTCCAACATTTAATTTCAATACGCTTTTTGGAGGGAAAAAGGCGACAAACAATACTGCATCCGTTGCAAACGCTGACGGAGTAGGTTCAACAGGCGCACAAGCGGCGGGAGTTGTTTCTAACTCAAAAACGGGAACAAATGGAAGCTCTGCAAATCAAAATACAATAGCAGGTTCACCAACTCCGCTCGGTACATTTTGGAACACACTGACTGGAAAAAAAATTGCTGAAGTAAATATTGAAAAAATTGGACCAAGCAAAGCCCCAGCTCACACCGCTGTTGAATATCGCGTTACCTACGCATATCGTCGGACAGACCCTGCAACGAGTGCCAAGCTCAAAGTGATTCTTCCTGGTACTGTTGTGTATATAGGTGATAACACGACCAATGAACTTCTTCTTGAAGAAGGGTCAGGCCCAGAGCGCACCTACGTGCTTCCTGTTGGTCGACTTGAGAGTGGCTCAACCCGCACGATAAGTATTCTTGGCATGACGACAAGTGATGCGGGTGGCACATTTCCAGATGCGCGAGCTCGTCTGGAGTATTCCCTTGCCACTGGAGGAGTTGAGGTTGTGAGCGCAGAAGGGACAGCCGTAGCTTCTGCTGCTACAGCAAAAGCATCATCTTCGTCTTCAACTTTTTCGATTTTCCCCACCACAATACTCGGATGGCTACTCTATGTTGCAATCATCGCACTCTTGATTTTTGGAATTCGTAAAGGACGAGCATATTATGTGAAACGAAAAGACGAAATTGCTATCTCGGAAGAGACAGACCGTCGTGCGTATGATGCAAAGCAGCTAGGTGGAGGACCACTTACCGTCTAAAAAGAATTTCCTCTCTAAATTGTGCTAGTATATTTTGGATGGAATATCTTGTAAAAAATCTTGAGGAAATGGAAATATTTGCTCAGCAATTTTCATCTACGCTCACCCCTCGAGGAGGGGAGGAAGCCACAGTCATTGGGCTTTCTGGTGATCTCGGTTCAGGAAAAACAGCATTCACAAAGGCACTTGCAGAGGTGTATGGAATTCACGAAGAGGTACTCTCTCCAACTTTTGTTATTGCCAAATTTTACCCACTTAAGGGGCAAAAATGGAATGAATTCATTCACATTGATGCATACCGCATTGAGGATGAAAGCGAGATTACTCCTCTGCGTTTTGATGAGATGATTCATAATCCCCAAAAACTGATAATTGTCGAGTGGCCAGAGAAGCTGGGGAAGCAGTATCCCGCTTTTGCGTGTACACTGAAATTCGAGTTTGTTGACGAAACAACAAGAATGATAAACACGTAACCATATGAGTTCAAGGGTAAAATTTTTCCGGGATGGAACGCAGGCGCATGAAACGCGGCAGTTTTTGAACATCCGCGGGATAAAAAGCTATTTACGAGAGCGAAGCCCATCGACCGTTGCACAGGGAGAGGAACCTTTTGGTTTTGACGTATTTGTTCTCCGTGATGAAGATGTTGAAGAAGCACGACAACTCCTGCTTTATGAATTTGGTGCCTCCTGGGGTGAGTGAGGGGCTATTGGGAACCCGCGCTGCGCGGGAGCCCCTCACGCAAGACCTTTTGAGAGATTTTCTGAAATCTCCAAAAGGTGTACAGCCGATGTAAGCGGAGTGTGACAAAGGGGAACCCGCGCTGCGCGGGAGCCCCTCACGCAAGACCTTTTCAGGTTTTTTCTTAAAAATCGAAAAGGTGCTGAAAACCGAATGCGTGGAGGTTTTCAGGGCCGGAGCGCGACGGCGCGAGGCGGGGTAGCGAAATTTTCAGCAGAAAATATTCGTGACCTTCCCTGTGGAGAAAGAACGACCCCAAATAAAATACACGTGCAATTTCGCCCTCCAAATTGGAGGTTTTTTAATTTGCGGTATCATGTGGGTATGGTTTCCAAAGAGCATCCAACTCGACTAGTACTATTTGACGCACATGCGATTATTCACCGTGCCTATCACGCATTACCTGACTTCGCGACAAAGGCTGGAGAACCAACGGGGGGTCTGTATGGGCTCTCAACAATGCTTATTCGTGCTATTTCGGAATTCGATCCTGATTATATGGCGGCATGCTTTGACCTTCCTGGACCAACCTTTCGACACAAGGAATACAAAGACTACAAAGCGGGAAGAAAAAAACTTGATGATGACCTGAAATCACAGCTCAAGCGTAGTCGTGATGTGTTTACTGCATTCCATATACCTATTTACGATGCGCCAGGGTATGAGGCAGACGATATGCTTGGGACAATTGTTGAGCAGACAAAGAAGCTCAAAGACCTTGAGATACTTATTGTCACTGGTGACATGGACACCCTCCAGCTTGTTTCAGGAAAACGCGTTCGCGTCTACACACTGAAAAAAGGTATCAATGACACCATCGTCTATGATGAGGGGAAAGTGCAAGAGCGTTTTGGCTTTGGGCCTCTTCAGGTCCCAGATTACAAAGGATTACGCGGTGATCCATCTGACAACATCATCGGCATTGCGGGAATTGGAGAAAAAACTGGAAGTACTCTTATCCAGAAGTTCGGGAGCATTGAGGATATTTATAAGGCTCTGAAAATAGGCAAACAACCGCTCATTGAAGCGGGTATTAAGCCTCGCATCATTGAACTCCTTATTGCTGGCGAAGAGGAGGCACTATTTTCAAAAATGCTCGCTACTATTCGTCTTGATGCTCCAATTGCCTATCAACTTCCCATGCAAAAATGGAAAGAAACATTTTCAACAGACGCAGCGGTAAAGCTTTTTAACGAACTCGAGTTTAAAACTTTAGGGGGAAGAGTAAAGAATCTTTTCGGGACAAACGAAGAAAAGCTTGCAGAAGAAGGAAAGGCTTCATTAAAAAAAGAAGGAAAATCTTCATCTCTACAGACTGCTGGAGATCCACTCCTGTTGCGCAAGGCGGAGATTGGTCTGTGGCTTATTGACTCAGATAAAACAACACCAAGTCCCGAAGATGTGAGTGAATATACCAGTGAAACTGATGCAGCAAAAGCATATGTGGTAATAGAAAAAGAATTAAAACAAGCAGGTATATTTCATGTTTTTGAGGACATTGAAGTGCCACTCATTCCCATTGTTGAACGAGCTCAAAAAAAGGGAGTGATGATTGATGTTGACTACCTTGCTCAGCTATCCAAGGACTATCACAAAAAACTCTCCGAGTCTGAAAAATTAATTTACAAACTTGCAGGAGAGGAATTTAACATCAATTCTCCAAAGCAATTGGGGGTGATTCTTTTTGATAAGTTGAACTTAACCGCGAAAGGTCTGAAAAAAACTGAGGGTGGTGCTCGCTCAACCAGAGAATCAGAACTTGAGAAACTACGCGACGCTCATCCTATTGTTGCGACAATCCTTGTTTACCGCGAATATCAAAAGCTACTCTCAACCTACATCGACAACATTCCTCAAATGGTAGATAGCGAAAACCGTGTCCACACAACCTTCCACCAAGATGGGGCTGCAACAGGAAGATTCTCTTCTACTAATCCTGGCCTACAAAATATCCCAGTACGCGAAGGGCTCGGTGAGGTTATCCGCGATGCGTTTATTGCACCAAAGGGCAGCGTGCTGGTTTCCTTTGATTATTCACAGATAGAAATGCGTGTGCTTGCAATGCTCTCCCTTGACCCTGGACTTGCTGAGATATTCCGCTCAGGGTCAGACATTCATACCTCTGTAGCCTCTCGAGTCTTCAGTGTTGACCCACTCGCAGTGACGAAAGAGATGCGCCGAAAAGCAAAGGTGATTAATTTTGGCATTATTTATGGCATGGGGGTAAATGCGCTTAAACAGAACCTGAACTCAACTCGCGAGGAAGCCCAGCAGTTTTATGACCAATATTTTATTGCCTTTCCTTTGATTGCTCGCTATTTTGAGAATGTTAAGAAAGAGGCTACCCGAAAGGGCTACACAGAAACATTGTTCGGGCGTAGGCGACAGTTTCCTAACCTCCGCTCAAAAATACCCTTCATGAAGGCCATGGCTGAGCGTATGGCGATGAATGCGCCCTTACAAGGGACAGCCGCAGATTTTGTGAAAATTGCCATGATTCGTTCAAGTGAGGCTATTACTCTCTCTAAATTAGATAAAAAAGTTGAGTTGATTCTTCAGGTGCATGACGAACTTATATTTGAAGTAGTAAACGACGGTGAAGTCCTCACAAAAGCCATAGATATTATAACTACTGCAATGGTAGGGGTTGCAAAGGGTACTCATGGCGAACAAATTCCGCTTATCGTAGACGTCGCAAAAGGTACTCGTTGGGGTAGCCTCAAGTAGTCGTCTCTTCCTGGCAGTGAGCGTTTTCGTTATAGGGTCCCGCTAACTCGTCACCATATGAAACATGGGGCTTCTTCGGTAAACCACTCAAGCTTCAAATTTCACCCAACAGGAAGGGCATCGACTCATTTTGACAATAAGGTGGCGACACAAATTTTGTGCTAGTATTTTTATATGATTAGCTGTTATTTTGGTGAGGATAGTCAATCTGCGCGAAGAGAGGCGAGAGAGTTTTTTGAGCAATTACGTGCTCTTTCTCCAGCTGCCACTGCACACTATTTTGATGACGTGCTTTTTGACATCGGCTCAGCTCTTGATGCTTTTACAGCTGAAAATCTGTTTGGGGGCGAAAATATCCTTTATTTTGATGGTATATTAGACCATCCAGACGGAGAGAGCTTCTACCGAACAATACTCAAAGAAACGTCACACAGTGTGATTATCCGTGAAATAGCACCAAGTAAGGATCTCAAGGCATTTCTGGAAAGACTTGGCAGGGCAAAAGAGTACCCTTTAGCAAAAAAAAGCGAAAGAAGGATAGACAGCTTTCCAATTGTAAATGCACTCTCGAGAAAAGATAAAAAAGCCTCATGGGTCGAATTTGAAAGGGTGCGCCGAGCAGGGATTTCCATGGAAGAGGTTCATGGGACAATATTTTGGGGAGTAAGAACTCTATTACTTGTGAGTATGCTTGATAAGCAGACAGCGCTTCGCGTGGGAGTAAAGGAGGCTTCATATCGGTCATATTTTCCACTTACCAAAAACTTTACCGTAACAGAGTTAAAGGACAAACTCACCACACTAAAGAGTATCTACCATAAAGGACACAGAGGAGAAGGGGTACTCGAAGAAATGCTTGAGCAGTATATTTTAAGCTGAAATAATTTTCTCGGTGCGAAAAAGCCGGGTTTGAGTGTCCCGGCTTAGATTGCCGACATAGTGTCGGTCTTTTTGTTGGAGGAAAACCTTTTATTGATTGTGTAAAGAACTATTGGTTGCCCAGCAGTTCTTCAGGAAAATCAACTGCTGGCTTCCGTCTGATATGAGTATACTCTGTCCTTTATAACTATCAAGGACATGGTGTGGATAACTACATATAAATTACAGTATGATACAGAAAGTAAAATTTGGCAAATATTAACCTACTCGAATTTGCTACAATATTACTATGAAATCTCTTAAAAATGAACATTCACTAATTATCCGCTTTGAGAGGGGAGAGGAACTCATCTCAGGAATGCAAAAGTTGTTTCCCGAGGAAAGCTACAAATCAGGCTCGTTCACAGTAATTGGGGCTACCACAAATATCGAACTGGGGTTTTATTCGCTCGATACCAAGCAGTATCACTGGAGAAGCTTTGTTGGGGAATATGAAGTAACAGGAGGGGTGGGGAATATTGCCTACTTTGAAGGTAAGCCAGTAGTTCATTTACACACCACTATCGCTGACGCCGATTTTACGGCCTTTGGTGGGCATGTGAGGAAGTTCATTGTTGGGGCAACATGTGAAGTAACTTTGGTATTTCATGAAAATACCCTTGAAAGGGAGTTTGTATCTGAAATAGGGCTCAATTTATGGAAATTATAGGATTTTGGACTAGTAAAGCAAAAACATCACCAAGGTTTTCGAGCCCTGCGCTTAAGCTTCGCTTGCTTGGGCACACAAACAAAAACCGCTTACGCGGTTTTTGCAAATTCAGAACATTGTGCCCCCAGCAGGGCTCGAACCTGCGACCGTTAGCTTAAAAGGCTACTGCTCTACCATCTGAGCTATAGGGGCATATTTTTTATTGTAGATTTTGTTTCAGTTTTCTCCTATTTTCTGTTATCTACCAAAACAGCTATAGGGGGCACGATGGGCTGAATTATCAAAGTACTTACGATGCCGAATCATTCCAGCAGGGCTCTTTCCTTACAGGAACAGTATACCTTTCCGATTTGTTCAGAATAATAATTCTTCACAAATAGCGGAGAAGGTTTTTAAATTCTGTCACAAGCAAGGAAATTTGCTTGCTTATCCAGAATTTAAACCTGCGACCGTTAGCTTAAAAGGCCACTGCTCTACGTTTGGCAGCGAGGGAGAAGAGGGAACGTCTTCGTTCATTCTTCAACCGAGCGAACCAATAGTATGCTGCATACCAGCTGAGCTATAGGGGCATAGAAAACGTTGAAAAATCTACAATTCCCAACTGTTTGAGAATTTTTTGATACTAACACATCAATCCTTCTTTTTAAAGGGGAAGGTCGATTGCGTATGGTCCTGCACCAAGAAAAAGCAGAGAAAATGAGACAAGCGCAAGGAGGACATAAAAGGTTGACGATTCATGTAGAAAACGCACTTGCTTCTTTTTAAAGAGTAAAACAAGAGATGACGAGGAAGCAATCACCCCTAAAACTTGAATGAAAAGACCCATAATAAACAAAAAACCAACTAACGATGACAGAAATCCAAGTGTCCTCCACGCACTTCCATCACCCTTCTTGAGCATAAGCAGCCCTGTATTAAAAAAATAGAAGCCCAAAAAAATTCGAAAAAAGAATGGAACATACCAATTCCAGTCGAGTAGTGCGGGAAAAAGTGAAAGCATAGACAAAACTTTCGTTTTTGGTGCACTACTTGCCTTTCCCTCCCCAAACTGAGTCATCATGTAGGAATATGCTTTCTCAGTATTGTGTCAGTCCAAGGCTGCGTATCGCAGTCAAAACCGCAAGTCTTGTATTCATAGTATCATATTCCTGTGACACAAAAAAATTACGAAATTCGAGTACTGCTTCACGACATTCGCAGTAGTCATAATGTTGGATCAATTCTGCGCACTGCAGATGCCATTGGGGTATCCCAAGTCTATTTTTCTGGTTACACCCCGCTTCCCGTCGACCGATTTAAGCGGCCAAATAAAGAAATAGCCAAGACTGCACTCGGTGCTGAAAAAAGCATTTTATGGGAGCACTCGAGTAATTTTAATGAAATCGTTTATGCAGTAAAGAAGGAGGGTTTTCTTGTGATTGGCTTAGAACAGGATTCTCGTTCTATAGACTATCGAACATTCACACCCCCGAACAATGCTCTTGTCATTGTGGGAAGTGAGGTGGATGGCATTATAAATGAACTTAGAGAGTTATGTGATGTTATTGTGGAGATACCAATGCGTGGAAGTAAGGAGTCGCTGAACGTTTCGGTAGCGTTTGGAGTAGCCATGTTCAGGTTATTTGATAGGTAGATTTTTCAAATACCTTACAAGTTCTTCCCGTGCAACATCGCGGTCATCCCAAACGGTTTTGCTGCCATTGGGCCCCATAATGAAAGGGTCAGTGCCTTTCCCAGTAATAAGTATTGCGGGTTTCGTGTGCTTTTTCGCAATTGCTATTGCGTGTGCAATTGCTGCGCGTCGGTCGAGGATTATAGTGGGTTTCTTTGTTTTCATTCCTGTAGCAATTTCTTCTAGTATTGAAAGAGGATCTTCGTCATAGGGGTCTTCGTTGGTAAGGATTATTTCATTACAGTAGGTTTCAGCGATGTGCCCCATTACAGGTCGTTTCCATTTGTCTC
>JAYSWT010000130.1:0-1664 GCA_043717905.1 bacterium
AATTTGGGCGGCGGTCCACCCACTCGGGGAAAGGACCCCGAGTTTTGTCATATTATTATTGTCATTGCACGCAGGGCATGTCAAATAAAGAGTACAGTGTGGTGTGACGAACGCGGTGAACCTCTGCGGCCCTAATAACACAATAGATGGTGGGTGGCCATGTTTGGGCGCCATCTTATATTTAATAGAGCTGGGGGGCTCATACCCCACTCTTGGCACCATTGAAGAGTATTGGATTATCCCTTCACATTTGTTACGTGTTGCATCGAACAAAAGGGTGTATGAGTCGAAACCCTTTAAGACTCTCTCGACGCTGTCACTTTTTGTTAGTATTTGCACTTCATTGCCCATCAAATACCGAGACGCATCATAAATACATTTAGCTCGTGAGTGGTAAATGATAATCGTCAAACGTAGACAAGATAAGGCATTTAATTTTTTAGAAGTTTTCATTTTGGGATCAAGAAATAAAAACATACGCCATTTCCCGTAGATGCTCTCTCGGAAAGGACCATCAACATAGTAGCTATTTAATCGGTCAGGATCCTCTAGGATCAACCTATCGAGTGCCTCGTCATAGTTAATGTCGTCAAGAAACTCCGTCGCCATTTTATTGAAGATCGTTGTCGTTACAATAACACGCTGGACGTTTAATTTCAAAGCAGTGGACATGTCGAAATCTTGAAAAAAGGGCTTTCATGGCTGTCTTCGGCCATTATATATTCCTCAAGATTGATTTTTAATGAGCCTCCTCCAATGGGATTGTCTGTAGTCAAGTATGTTATTGATCTCTAAATTTTCAATCAATATTCATTTTTAGTATGAAGAAATGGAAGTTCGAGGAGTAACTGGTACATGCGTCAAAGAACGATTTATTGCTTTTAGGAAGTACGTCCTCAATTTGTCGAGAAATATCAACGACATCGGTCTGCCTCAGTGGAAGCTTGTAATCTGTCTGGCCGTTTGTTGGCTTATTGTGGTCATTGTAATGATGGTACATATTGTTGTGGTCACTTGTCTAGGTGGCATATTTCACTGCACTCTTTCCGTACATCATCCTCACGATCCTTCTCGTCAGAGGTACATGTCTACAGATATTCTTCTCACTCTCTGTGTGTAATGGAAACCTTCGGTAGGTTTAGGTTTATAGTAATACTCCACGACATCTGAATGAGTTCGACGTATCTTTTCTGCAACTCTTGGTTCTTTGGGATCTTCAGACCTTGGCATTCTTACGACGTCAACTGATAGAGGTTTGCCTTGTACTTGAGTACAATTGTTTTACCGTAAATGGGCCATTTCAGACGAGCGAGTCCTCGAGATAATCATCTGGAGGTGGTCATCAAAGACCGTTGTGTGTGGGACTTGTTAAGATGAGGTTTGTGTGTGTGTTCGTGCACCGTGCTGTCGCACATGGCCACCGTCTTGTCACGTCTACCGAACTTCGAAGAGGCCCGGAAGAGTTTTTGGAGCGCGTCGACTTGGTGCCTCTGACACTGGAGAATAGGGACTTCATGGTCGGCTCTTTGATCTGCACCACGTCCTTGTTGCCTACCAACTGTCCGAATGTGCGGTCCATGGACGCCGACTTTCTATGGCGATCAGATGGTGCCGGTCTGTCACTAACTGAGGACTCCTGGTCGGAGCAGAAGGCTACCATCTCA
>JAYSWT010000014.1:0-2436 GCA_043717905.1 bacterium
TATGGTTACTTGTGGTTTTGGCATATTTTTTTTCGCTAAATTTTACCGCGCTATATACCCCCACCTGTGGGGGATACCACGCTAATTCTCAGAGAGCCAATAAAGGTGATGTGGTTCTTGATCCATTTTGTGGGTGTGGTACAGCGGTACACGCTGCACAAAAGCTAGGAAGAAATTGGATTGGAATTGATATTACCCATCTTTCAATTAGTTTGACAATGTCACATTAGCGTGATGGGTATGGTAAAACCAAGCGAATGAGCAAAATGAAAAAAATCTGTACGATCCCCAACGCTGGGGAATATCGGTTGGGAAAATCAAAGGACTGGGTTCGCAATTGCAAGAGCATTGGGAACGGTTCCGGTGGAATTTTCGTACCAAGACACGAGATACAAGCAAGCGTGGCTTGGCCTATCTGCAAGGTCAACTGACGATGAAAGCGGATCGGCATTTTGCTGGGATAGCGGACACGATTGAAGCTGCTGATGGGCAGGCAATGCAACATTTTATGTCAGAGTCACCGTGGAAAGCGGGAGGTGTGTACGAGCAAATCCAGGAAGAGATTGAGGCGAGATCGGAATTGCAGAAGAATGGCTTGCTGATCCTGGATGAATATGGTGATGAGAAATCAGGAGTCAAAAGTGCAGGAGCAGCACGCCAATATAATGGTCGCCTTGGGAAGGTGGATGAGTGCCAGGTTGCGGTGACATTGGCATATGCCAACTGGAAAGAACAGATTTGGCCTGTCTGGACGATGGTAGATGCCGAGATTTTTCTTCCTGAAGTCTGGTGTGAAGAGTCGCACACGGATCTGCGTGAACAAGTGGGAATACCTGCTGGAAGAAAAACCTTTGAGACCAAACCTGAACTGGGGCTCAAGATGATCTTTCGCGCTCAGAAACGTGGTTTACCTTTTGAAGCAGTACTTTGTGATGCGCTCTATGGACGCAATAGTGAATTTCGTCGTAAATTACGCAAGGCTAATCTACTCTATATGGCCGCTATACCATACAACGCACAGGTATATTTGCAAGAGCCAAAAATTGGGATACCAGCCTCCCAGCCGGGCAAACCCGGTCGCAAACCGCAAATCAAGCAAGTTATCAATGGCATTCGTTCGCAATCTGTCGAGAAAATCGGCAAAGCAGATGACATAGACTGGCAACACTTGCGCATTCGCAATAACGAGCGTGGCGTACTGGAAGACCGATTTGCCGCGCAACGTGTATGGGTTTGGGATGAAACCCAGCCTGAGATCGAACCGCACCAAGAATGGTTGGTCATGCGCATTGAAAGCAACGGTGATCATACCTACGCCTTCAGCAACGCACCAGAAAATGCCATCCTGCTTTTCCTTGCCGAACTGATTTGTGGACGTTATTTTGTCGAGCGAACCATTCAGGACAGCAAAGACGAAATCGGAGCAGATGAATTTCAGGCACAAAAATATCTGGCATGGGAACATCATACTGCTTTGACTGCTTGCGCCTTGTGGTTCATTGCCACCACAAAACTGGATTGGGCAAAAGACTGCCAGCGTGACCCAGAACTACTTCAACAACTTGAGTTAGAAGCCTTGCCTGCGCTCTCTACCGCGAACGTCCGCGAAATGTTGCGCGCAGTTTTTCCTCTACCCCAGTTGTCTGCTGAACAGGCACAAGCTCAAGTGATCAAACATCTTGTCAATCGTTCCCGGTCCACCGCCAGCCGCCTTCGTCATCGCCACAAGGCCAAAACCAAAACCTAACCTGACATTGTCAAACTATATACAAATTGCTTTTGGCATAGATTATTTCGAAAGTTATCGCAGTTCTGCTGATGCCAAACGTTTATCAATCTTTTATGCTGAACTTGGTGATGACCTGATAGGACGAGGGCAGTGGATTGCTGCTGGTGATGCATACAGCCAATCGTTAGAGTATGATAAATATAATACACATGCTTCTATTGGTGTTGCAAAAGCTCAAATATTTCAGCCAACTAAAGGACAAAGTCAGATAGATTATGATATTGTTAATACAAAATTAGATTTTTTATTAAAGCAATTTCCAGATGATGCTGATTTGTATGTACTAAAAGGAACCATTTTATATAGGCTTGGTGATAGCACAAACGCAATAGAATATGCTCTTCGAGCAACGCAACTAAATCCAAAATGTCAAACATGCTTTATCGCTCTTGGATACTATCAGCAAAAAGAAGGAAAAATTGATCTAGCTAAGGCAAGTTTTCAATCTGCAATCTCAATTGATCCCGAAAATTTTAGTGCTAACAACAATCTCGGATTCATGAACATGCTTACAGGGGATTTTGGAGATGCACGTAATTATTTTTTGAAGTCATTCAAACAATCGCCAAGTATCCTCACAATTCTAAACCTTGCCGATTCTTTTACATATTCTGGAGATTATGAGAAGGCTGTTTTTTTAAGAAAGC
>JAYSWT010000131.1:0-1661 GCA_043717905.1 bacterium
TATGCTTACTGGTATTGTTTTCCGAACCATCGAATAATACGCTGCAACGCAAAACCAATAATGCTTTAGCAACAATCAAACTAACAACACATTCTCAACCTCTTTTTACTCACTCATTAAATATTGCATATATTTGGTCACTCCAGCTAGCCCTGGAAATAGTGGAAGGCCACAAAAACAGAATAAATCCAAACATGCAACCACTGTATCTATCATCCGTTGCATTCCAGTACGCGCAACATCTGATTTCGATAAAAGATATACTACATTGGCTTCTACTTCCTCCCATCCAGCCCGAAGCACTATTTCCTTTTTGTATTTTATGATGTCTTCCTTTACATTACTTTCCGGAATCTCAAATTCATACGCTAGATCAGCATATAAAGCCATAACAGTTTTCGTCTGATCTATACTATCCTTGGCCGCCTTTTCTGCCTTCACTTCCTTTGGTTTCGCATAGTCTTCTTCTGTCATCTTCACAATTGCTTGCTTTCCTTTTCCTTCGTACTGTATGATCCGTTCAATTCAATGCATCGATCCTTCAACATCGGCATCAGATTGCTGCATCCTCTCCGCACCGTCCCTTTTTCCACCACGTCAGCAACATGCGTCACTGATTTCTCCTTTTTTATTTTTCCTCTTTTCTCCCTAATAAATTCTAGACCTCGCCTCCCCTCACAATCAATACCTCTAAACTCCCCAGCCATCGTTAAATTTACAAAATAATAAATCAATTGATCGAATGTCGATTGTTAAGACTACACCGAGACTACGCGCGGTTCACAGCGCTGGAAATTGCTTCCTTCAACTGCTCCATTCGCAGTGGCTTGCCCAGACAACCCGTCATTCCCAGCTCCAGATAGAACTCTAATTCAGCATGCTGAAAGCTTGCCGTCAGGCCAATGACGGGAAGCGTCGTCTTGTCTAATCCAAGCGTACTGCGAATCTGTTTGGTGCACTCGATTCCATCCATAACCGGCATTTGTACGTCCATTAGAACGAGATCGTAACGTGAACGCCGTAGCTCGTCCAACGCAAGCTGACCATTCTCAGCGACAGTAACAGTGTGGCCGAGCCGCTGCAACATGGATCGCATCACTTTCTGATTGACCTTGTTGTCTTCGACAACCAATAATTGCAAGCTTGCCGTCTCTTGCGCCGATGACGCTCGTTCCACATGTCCATTGCATTCCTTTGCAACATCTGCGAGCTGAAAGGGGACTTCGAAAAACATTGTCGTTCCTTTCCCTACTTCACTTTCGAGCCCAATAAACCCCCCCATAAGCTCGGCTAAGCCTACACAAATGGCCAACCCGAGCCCAGTGCCTCCGTAATGCCGCGCAATCGATGCATTAGCCTGACAGTATTTCTCAAAAACGACTTTTTGCTCCAATGGAGCGATCCCGATACCAGTGTCAGTGACTTCGAAGCGCAGCCTTTGACCTTTATTGCTGCTTTCGATACGCTTCACCGTCACGCTGACACCACCTTTGTCGGTGAATTTAACAGCATTGGATAGCAGATTTAGGAGGATCTGCCGCAGACGGTTCGGATCACCGACGAGCTTGTTAGGAAGATCACTTGCAACGGTACTCCGCAACGTCAACGACTTTCGGTCTGCTGCGGGCTTGACTGACGTAAGACAACCATTCAAAATGGTA
>JAYSWT010000132.1:0-4230 GCA_043717905.1 bacterium
GAAGTGGTGGATTCTCTGACGG
Source organism: bacterium (assembly GCA_043717905.1). Lineage (GTDB taxonomy): Bacteria > Patescibacteriota > Minisyncoccia > Phycocordibacterales > UBA6899 > MHLP01. The sequence goes on from JAYSWT010000132.1 coordinate 23, forward strand.
CGTTCGTGGCTCTCGAACAAGATACCAGAGTGACAACTTGGGAAATGAAACATGCTCCATTTGGTAATTATATACAAAAATAGCCACGCGATGGTGGCCACTTTGAAACGGCATGTGTTTGCCTGGGGGTGGATCTTCGTGTTCATCGAGCAGGCTTAAGAGAAGTTGAACCACGGACTGGTCTATCGGGGCCAGAAAAAGCAGGCAGCAGAGTTTGTAGGTCTTAATTTTCTGCTCAACCAATGCCCGCGCATGCGCAAAGTCACCGAAGCATGAATCAGGGTTTGCACAGCGCCAAAGATAGAGCGCGTTGCTCGCTTTTCCGTCTTCGTAAATCACCGCAACCCGCGCGACGAGTCGCAGTAAAAGAAAAACCGCAAAGGCGATTGATGCCATCATCACAAAGTCGAGCAGGATGAGTATGAACGTATACATTGCTACACCTTCCCTTCAATTGTAAGACTAATGAGCCTAAAAAAACTCTACTTTATTCCCACACGTCGTCAAGCTTACAGGTATATTGCGTCGACGTAGCACCACATGAACTCATTCCCCTTGGTGACCGATTTCATAATCGGATGCAGAGTGGCAGTATAATGTTTTGTTGCATGTTTGTTTTTCGAACTATCGCAGCAGCCAACGTGTCCACAGCTTAAGCACATCCGTAGTGCTACCCAGCTATCCCCCATGGGTACGCAGTCTTCGCAGACCGCAATATCCTTCGCTTTGAGTTCAGTAATTTCATCTTTGTGATGGCATTCGCGTTGTGTCATACAAACAGTATAGCAAAAAGCGCTCCAAGTATTTGGAGCGCTGTGCATTTTTTACTATTTAATTCGCGAGTGTTCCAATCCGAAGTCCCGCGAGCATACTTTGTGGCCTAGACATTCCCGCATGTTGGGCCAAAAATCCAGCAGTTCCATCATGTCCACACAGTGAGAGGATAGCGGTCGAGCCTCCAGGGTGACCAGTGATGAACGGTGTTAAGTCGTAGACACTACCCGAAATCGCGGTGTAGCAACTCGTTGCAGTGTTGTGACTAGCGATAGCTGCGAGTGTGTATGAAGTTACCGGAGTTCCTGTGCTACTCACGACTGGAGGCGTGGCGGGAGGCGTCACAGGAGGTGTTGGCAGAACTGTGCCACCACTGCCTCGTCCACTACGGTCATCATCCTCTTCGTCATCTCCATCATCACTGCGTGACCCTCGACCGCTCTGACTTCCACTTGAGGATGTGTCGTCTCCTCTTGAATGTTCAACCTCAACTTCCCGTTCAACTTTCTCATCATCTCCTCTTCGAGTTTCGATTTCACTACCACGCGACGAACTTGTTCCTCGTTGTCTATCGCCTTCTGAGTCTGTGCCGCGTCCGCGCCGCATGCTGTCGTTCTCCTCCTCGTTCGTTGTGCTACCGCTTCTCCGGTCATCGTCTTCATCATTGTCGAATCCGAATTCAGAAAGGACGGAATGGTGTCCACGTAAACGCTCAGAAAAGTCCTCTGCTATTTTATCAGCGTCGTCGCTTTGCTTTTCCTTGAGTTCCTTGAGATGTTCATCCGCGCGGCTACGATGTGAGGAAAACTGTTCGCGAAGAAGCGCCGTAGTTGTTGCATCGAGACGGTCTTCACTCTTTAAGTGCTCTGCTTCAAAAAGTCTTCGTTCTGCGAGTTCTACTTCTAGTTTCGCTTTCGCGCTATCACTGACTGCAAGTACGCCCCGCATACCTTCATTGACGTGAATCTTCACTGGGTAAAGTGTGTCGCCAGGGGCTGTACCCTCGGCTGCATAGGAAACACTTCCGCTCATGAGGAGAGCGATAATAAGTGCTATGGGCATGGTTTTTTTAAGTCTATTGTTCATAAGGGTACGTGAATACATCCTACGTGGAACAGTCGGAAGAGAGGTCTGTGCGATTTCGGATACAAGTTTCCCTCGGAGCATCGTACGCTCCTCTTTGCTGAGGCGGATTTCCTTCCCCACTCGCTTCAATTGTTCTTCGAATGTATTCATGAGTCGAATTGTGTTTGTAATTTTTTAATCCCACGATTGATGCGCACGGAAACAACATTCTCACTTACCTCGAGCACCCGAGCAATTTCTTTGGGAGTCCATTCTTCAACGTAGCGGAGGAGTACTACCTCACGGTATTCGGGTGGCTCAAGCTCGGTGAGTAATGTCTTTACTCGCTCAATATCAAAAGTTGCGTAGTGTGCCCCCAAAGTCATGTCCTCTACTTCTCCACCCTCCTCGAAAAAGCGATCGAGGGAGTCAGTCGATTGGCGGGCATCCTTGCGGTAGGTATCGATAATTAGGTTGCGAGCGGTACTAAATAAGAATGGTCGCAGTTCCTTGATTTCATTTCCTTCCGAAAGTGCACGCCAAACGCGCAAATATGTTTCCTGTACAATATCGAGTGCGTGCTCTTTTGTCTTGGTGCGCAAAAATACAAAGCGATAGAGGGCGTCAGCTTGATCGTCATAGAGCTTGAGAAATTCTTCTTCGCTGTTGTTCATGTTGCGATACCAACACTACTGATGACGCTGGTAGAGACTGATTCTTACATCTTGACGAAAATGACGCAAGTGTCATGATATTCTCCTTTTAAGCACTACACAACATAGACATTTATATGAAATTCGCTACTATAGAATTCTCCGATACGGAGGTCACTGGAGTTCTTTTCAATGAAGCAACAGACAAAGCAGAAGTCATTGCAGCTCGAAGGGGCGCTCGCGCTCTGCCTCACTACCACCCCCGCGGCGACCGAAATCGGCGTGAACTACTCGCACATCCTGAAGGAATTGCGTGCGGCCCTTTCTGACTCGCTCCTCACCCTCTCGCGCATCCGCGAAGTGCTCCTTCGTTGGGTTGCTGTTGGCTGGGTCAAGCTCACCGGCAACTATGTCGCCCTGACCAACGTCGGCAGTGCCGAAATTTCAACGCTCGCTGCTGCTGCCTGAAGGCAGTGGCCGATGCAAAAGCGCCCTACTCGTGAGAGGGGGCGCCTTTTTCTATTCTTCTTCAGGGGGAGGTTCGACCAGTGTTTTGATATTCAGTAGTCCTTCTTCGAAGTCTTTCCCAATCATCTTGTCCATATCGATAAATTGTCCGACGAGTTTCACGATGAAGGAATTTTTTCCATCCATCGCCCAAGTCACCAGCGTGCCGTCATCGGTTGGGTCAATGCTAAATATTACTTTGTTGTGACCCTTCACTGGCTTAGAGATATCGAGCGTCATGCTGACACGCATCGGCTCTGAAACTTTCACTATTTCCATTCGCCCCGCGCCCGCCTTTCCCTTTCCACTCCATTCATAGACTGCGCCGGCTCCATACTCTGTTCCAGTAAAAGTCACCACCATGTTCGGGTCGTATTTCAGGTGCGGCGACCACTCTTTCCAACGATGAAAATCATTGATGAGGGGGAAAATCTGCTCCGGAAGTCCCAGGACAATGACAGAACGTTCGACATGGAAATCACTTGGGCTCCTTTCCGCATATGCGAGCAAGATGATGATGCCAATGACGATGATGATGGAGGTAAACATGGTGTGTGCTGCTGGTATGTATTGCTTTATTTTATCCTACTGCCCCAAGATATGCATTAAGCTTGTGCACCGGAAGCTATTATTTGAGTAGGAATATAGCGTAAAAGTACCACCCCCTTCTCAAACCGCTTTTCCTCGGTCAAGGAGAGTGCGACATGGTGTTTGCCCGTAAACAGCTTCTTCCCTGTCCCGAGTACGAGTGGATAGACCAAAAGGCGATATTCATCAATCAGGTCATTCTCGATTAAGGATGATATCAGCTCGCCACTACCTGCGACCAGAATATTTCCTCCTTCCTCGGCTTTAATCTTCTTTATTTCCTCCATGGCGTGTTCCTTAAACAGCACCGAATTGTTCCACTCAGGCTTTCCAAGCGTAGTCGAAACGACATACTTTTTCATACTATTCATTTTCTCAGCAAATCCCGTTTCGTCGGTACGCTCCGGCCAGGCATCAGCAAAGCCTTTGTAGGTGATACGGCCAAGGAGGAGCGCATCAGCATCCTTCACTTCATCGAGTTTAAACTCTGCAATGCCGTCATCCCAATATGGGAACGACCATTCATGCGGAGATTCGATAACGCCGTCGAGGGTAATAAATTCAGTAACGATAATTTTTCTCATGGAAATGATATTTGGATTATTCCCCTCATGGTACTAC
>JAYSWT010000133.1:0-1656 GCA_043717905.1 bacterium
TTGTCCTGCGGTTTACTTCGCAATCTTCAACAGCAGTCATCCACTGTTTAATAATCTCTACTCGGTACTCATTTCTCCTACCCTTCCGAGTAAGAAGCCCGAGTCAAGCATGTCTGCTCCCTAACCCATTCTGCCACCAACACAGACAGACAGTACTAAAATTGAGGTAGTTAAACATATGAATTGGTAACGTGTGAGCGACGCTACGGTTGCAAAGTAAGCCAAATGCCTACCTTCTTGTTGACAAACTCAGTTTTTGTGTTTTGCAGGTCATAGAAACACTACAAGACAGTATCTCTGTCACATGACAGTGGGGTGCCTCATCGACATGGTCATTCCAGTTGCTATTGCTAATGCTAACTGTTGACAACTGCGCTTTGCTGCACATGGTGTTCTTGTACATTTTGCAAAAATTCACATCAACATCCGATGATTCGTCAGCTACCAGCTGGACCGGGTCCGTGTCGTCGTCGTCCGAGCAGGCCCAGGCTGAGCCGGCAGCCAGCAGCCGCCACTTCGCCGGTGCGGCGTGCCGTCGTCCGCCCTTTGGCTACCGAGTCCTACTGACCGGCCGGAGATGAAGGCAACAATTCTTCCTTCGGGGCCGAAAACGTTCTGGGACCGACCGATCTTGAGCAGATCTTACAAGACATCGCGGACGACACTGTCGAGGCGGCTGGTGGACTTCTCGACCGTCGGTTGGACAGTCCGTCCGACGGTTGATGTGGTGGACCACGTCTTGAGCGCCTACCGTACCAGCTACAGCTGCCGTGAACTTGCCCATCTTCTGTTGGGCATGCAATGCATTATGCCCGGCTTTAGGCCGCCCGTGACGTCACGCCGTTACGTTAAAAACGTTACCGCCGTCGTCACTTATCAACCCGCATTATTGCAGTACTTGGACGGAATATGCAGCGTGTTACCCGACTCATTATGAGCTTTGGTTATAGGACAATCGCCCGAGATGAAAATACCTTCTGCTCATTGTGCAGTCGTATAACTATTTTCGCACTTTATCGCCTTTTAAAATGTTGCATTCTTTTCATTTTCTTATGTGGCCCGGAATTGGGGGGCCAATTGCCCGCCTGGGGAAAGTTGTTGTGAATAATATGTGAATTATTGTGACTATTGTGACTTTTGCGAGAGGGCGCCACTTGTTGACAATTAGATAACAGAGTTGACTGTTGAGTAGTAGAAAGAGAGAGAGGCGGTGTTTTGACTGACGACGACGGTCACGCTGTATATTATTATTTCAAGTTGCAATTAGTAGTAATAGTGATTGGAATCGAACCTGCGATTGGGCCTACCAGCCGCTCTGAATCGAGTCTTTCATATATTGTTGATTGTTGATAGGTTGAATATTGACTGAATAATGCGACTTTTAAACTTTACGGTTTTCTTTTAGTTCGACCTTCTTTATGTCACCCTTGGGTATGATTTTTGCATTTTTTAAAGGGTCTTGCCAATGGCTACGTTTAGGTAAAAATGTGACCTCTCTAGCTATTCTGCATCATTTTGTGACACATACGCACAAGTAAACTGTGACTATAGCTTTACAGCTCTTTGCTTTATCAGCCGAGCACATGAAACAAGAAGCACAGCTATCGCAGTGATACGCACTTGCCGAGGCGAAACCGGAAGCAAAACTTACAAAAT
>JAYSWT010000134.1:0-1656 GCA_043717905.1 bacterium
TTTTCGCGCGCGAGTGATGGTGCAAAAAAGCTTCCAAATCAAATACTGCGAAAATTTCAAAATTCAGCGACTTCTACGACACTCGGAGGAATGGACACAAGAGATATTGTCAGCGCGAGTGATTTGCTGACTGCAGTCGGGAGAGCAACTGCATCCTCAACTCTCTTCAAGGAACCAGCGCAAGGAGAGGAGGGAAAAAAGGAAGTTCCTACCCCTTTGCCACCGGCAGATGAAGCAAAAGTAGAAAAAACAGAAACATTTATCGTCGTCCCACCACCTCCTGTCATTCCAAAGATAGCTCCTGCAGAAACTCCAGCTTCGGCTAATCTCATTCCTATAAGACCAACAAAAGTAGCTCCGTCAACAGAATTATAAATGCGAAAAAGACACGAATATAGTAGAGTTAGAAACGTATAATTAACCGCGCGCGAAAACAGCCACACACCACTTGCCTATGCCAATAAAAAAATCACAACCCGAGAAGGAGAAAAAAGAAGCACCAGTCGCTGTTGTTCCGCATGTGAATACGCTCTCAATGAACATTGTCACCGAGATGCGCGAAGCATATCTCGACTACGCAATGTCCGTTATCGTTCAGCGCGCACTTCCTGACGTCCGCGACGGCTTAAAGCCAGTGCATCGTCGCATTCTTTTTGCAATGCATGAGCTCGGGATGGTTTCATCGGCACGCTTCAGAAAGTCTGCTCTCGTGGTGGGAGATGTACTCGGTAAATATCACCCCCATGGTGATACCTCAGTCTATGAAGCAATGGTTAAGATGGCGCAGGATTTTTCGATGCGTTATCCACTAATTTGGGGACAAGGTAATTTTGGTTCAATCGACGGTGACTCAGCTGCGGCAATGCGTTATACCGAGGCGAAGATGGCACGTATTTCAAGCGAAGTCTTAAAAGACCTCGACAAAAACACCGTTGAATTTCGACCTAATTACGATGGTTCGCGTAAGGAACCGAATGTCTTGCCTTCAGTGGTCCCAAACCTCCTCCTCAACGGCACCCTCGGCATTGCCGTCGGTATGGCTACTAACATCCCTCCGCACAACCTGGGCGAAGTGGTAGATGCACTCACACACTTAATCGATACTCCCGATGCTTCCGCAGAAGACCTGCTCGAGTTTGTTCAGGGACCCGATTTTCCGACCGGAGGTGTTGCGTACAACAAAACAGATATTCGCCACGCCTATGCAACTGGTCGCGGCGGAGTCGTCACGCGTGGTGAAGCGGAGATTGTTGAAACCAAACTTGGTCAATCAGAAGTGATCATCACTTCGCTTCCATATCGCGTCAACAAAGCAACATTGTTGGAAAAAATTGCAGACCTCGTCAAAGAGAAGAAACTCGAAGGTATCAAAGACCTCCGAGATGAATCCGCAAAGGGTGATATCCGTATTGCGGTGTATTTAAAGCCGGGCGTACCTCCACAGAAAGTCTTGAACTACCTCTTCCGTCATACCGAGCTTGAGAGTACCTTCCACTACAACATGGTCGCGCTCGTTGACGGTGTACCACAGACCCTGTCGCTGAAGACTATGCTCGAAGAGTTCATCAAGCATCGCAAGCAAGTAGTGAAGCGTCGTACTGAGTTTGATTTAAATAAGGCAAAAGACCGCGAGCATATCTTGCTCGGTCTCAAAAA
>JAYSWT010000135.1:0-1650 GCA_043717905.1 bacterium
AACGGAAGACCCCAAGGTGTTTACAATAAAGGGTACCATAACATTCATGTGGGGAACAGGAGGCCAGTTGCAGATTACCGTCATCCCTGAAGTGTAAAGGATAAGAGAGTGTATAGTGATATCATGGTGTACAGAAACGAAACAACGCTCCGCGGAACTGTGATAACAATGTAAAAAGCAGAGTAACTACAAATTATAAGTATATACAAGAAGAAGGAAAGAAAGAACGAGCATTAGTCCTGATCCTACCTAGTAGTCACCAAGATCCAGTCCATACTGTCCAATACCGATGGAGTAGAATAATTAACAAAAGCAAAGACAAAGAACCGAGAATCCATAGTCCAATATTTAGAGAAAGACAATTCAATAGAAGCCAGAAAAATAATTAGAGAAATTCTACAAATTACCAAAATCCGAAAAAATGAATAAGCATATAATTATAACCAAAAGAATTAAAAGACACGCAATTTTAACCCATAAGTTAAGTAGTCAACAAATTCGAAGATATTAAAACCAAATATCATCAATACCGGCCAATAAAATAAGAAGTCCAATAAGACAAGTCCATCAACCAACCAGAACGAAGCTCTATTTTATATATATACAAGAATCACAGAGCCAAAACCCTCACAAATTTTACAATTATAACAATTGCCAAAAATGAACGAAATTACGACAACAAACCGCGCAATCAACCGAAGGACACGTAGGGCAAGAAATCAGATGGCCAGAATCATTCCAGCCCCTACTCAGGATGTACAAGCCAGTCAAGTGGTCAGATCTACCATCAATACATGTCTACGAGCCCAATGGAAGGTAGCAAGACGACTCGCCTACAGCGAATCCCAGCGCAAGGCACTCACCAATAAAATTAGAAAGATGCACCGTCAGGGTAAGAAGGACCAAGAGGAGATCCAACATCTCCGAGACCTCGCAGCTGCGGATGATGGCGAAATTCGCCGCCTTGAAGAGGAAGTAGCGCGACATCGCGCGTTGGCTACTCGAGGAGCCCGAAACTGGAAAATGGCCACCAGAAACCGGTATTCGTGGTTTAATGGCACTAACCCACCTAACCTAGCCACGACCACTCTGGAGCAATGGCCTTACAGTAGCGATGAGGCTACGAAGACAATTATACCTCCGCGTACGGAACGCGGTCATACCCCCTATCCAAACGAAGATGTCGAGGAGCAAGACGACCAGTGGGTCGCCAACATAGAGGCTTGGTTACGGACTTGTGATCATCGGGATCAAGTCGAAAACCCCTACAGAGAAAACAATGCGCCAGGACGCGTTAGCAGCCCCTGTACCGCACCATGCCCAAGGTGTATAAGCAGTCCAAGCTACGATCCAGAAAGCCCCGCCTATGTCCCTGGCGGCTGGGAAGAATCGGATGACGAGTTAGAATCAGCAGGTCAGATCATCGGGGATCTTGACTACAGCCCCGGCAGTCCCGATTCGGCCTGGTGGACCGCTATGGACTCGCAAGTGGCCATTCTGGAGCTGGAACACATCCCACTCCCATCAGACCCCCAACACCGACAACGATGACACAGTGACGACAGGACGATAGGAGAGAGACGACAGTAGACATCACATTCTGATATTAAATGATCCTAATGATTTTAATTTATCCCAATGTCCTTTCAC
>JAYSWT010000136.1:0-10564 GCA_043717905.1 bacterium
ACCCACCAGCTCAATACGGTAATTTCCTCGCTCACTCCGTGCACGAACGGCAGAGACATCATCTTTCATGAGCAGTTGGGTAAGTAGCGCCCTTCCTTCTGCTGACAATAACTTGTTTATAGGCAATACAAAGTCATCGTCCGCAGCGAGCGTCTTGTGATCGATTTGTTGTCCTTGTTGCATGGCTACCTCCTCTAAAATTATAAAGAACTGGCTGAAAAACACACAACCCCCGAATTCGGGGGTTGATGTCTGCTTGAGAATTATGGTCTATTCTTAAACACAGATCAGCCCCCGAGCGGGAGTTGTAAAGAAAAACCATGTAAAAAATGAATGCTTTGTCATCATATGCGTATTTCTAATCTAGCAAAGTGTAAATTTTTTCGCAAGTCTATGAACCGGGATGGAGGAGTCGCGACAACTCTACTTCAATAACCGATATTTCCTGGTCCATGAAATTAATTTCACGGTGAAGAGTGCGCTGTTGGTCCTCCTTGTGTTTCAGTTCATTTTCTTTACGCAGTCTGTCTTGGGCAATTAGCTGTAGTTTTACTTGTACGCCATGTAATCCCTCTTCTTCTTTTTTCACGGTAAAGTGTTCGAGCTCTCCACCCCGACGAAATTCTTCTTTATCTCGTGCGAGATGTCGTGTCTCTTCTTTAATTGCCGCTATTTCGCGCTCTTTTTCTTCAATCTGACGCCGGAGTCCGACTATTTCACGATCAAGATCTCGCATCTTTTCTTCCTTGCGTGAAAGTGACTGCGCGGTATCACGTAGTCCCATATCTAAATTCTTTTTTTCGCCTGTCTCAGCTCGAATTTCCTGAGTCATTTTCCTTACCTCTTCTCCAAATCGCTTTTCTTCCATCTCGATGTGGTGTAACTCATTACCTAAGGCAACGACTTCGCGATCAATCTCGTGAATAAGGCGCTCCTTATCCATCTTTGTCCCTTTTCTAATGCGCAATGTATTCTCGAGATGTGCACGCAGTTGTTGGTGGTGAATATGGTCAGCTGCAGCTTGCTGTTTCGCGCGAATGGCCGCTTCATTACTATTTCCTATTTGTTCTGGTGGCATATTGGAGATTATAACACGAGAAGAATTACCTCGAAAAGTAACTAGGAGCGGATGAGTGCATATTCGAGAAGCGATATTTGTCGTGAGATTTCGTCAACACTTGCCTTTAGCTCAGCGCATTCTCTGCGAAGTTCCGCATGCTTTTCTTCGCGTGCTTTTCTGTCTGATTCGCGCGAAATTTCAGACACCTCAATATCAGCTTTCTCTTCGCGGGTAAAAGCTTCGTCGTGCATTGCTTCTTCGTGCTCACTTTTCACGCGCTCACGGGTCTCGAGATACTGGTCTTTGCGTAGCACAAGCTCGAGTGCTGTTAGCTCGCGCTCTTTGTGAGAAAATTTTGATTGCGCATCAAGACGAATTGCCTTGAGCTTGTTTATCTCGGCGCGTTTTCTATTTTTCTGCTCATCGTAGTCCTTTGACTGTTGGTCAACGAGGGAGCGATCATCTTTCCCCTTACTCTGATATGCTTCGTCAACTTTTTCAAGCTCGAGCTCATATGCTTCATCTTCCTCATCATCTTCATCATCGTACATAACTACAGTATAACAAAAGCGCCGATGAGGCGCTCGTGTTTTATTTATATTCCCTCTAGTCTCGGATGGTCATCATCACCAGTAAGCAATTTAATCTCTTCGTTAATTTCCTCAAGTTCAGCTTCGAGCGCCTCTTTGTCCTCATCTCTTTCACCCTCTAAAATGACCTCGGCGGCGATGTTTACTCTGGTCTGCTCATCCTTCTGTAGTAGTGCCGTCATGAGGCGATCGCGTTCTACAAGTAATTCGTCCATCGATCTTGGTGTTTTTTCTTGGTTCATATATCTTAGTATATCGTTGAGGCACTTAAGGTCAAACAGGGTGGGTTTCATATGCGCCGGCCACGAGGTCAACCACAGTAAGACTGTGGTTTGGCAGTAACTCCCACTTCACCAGAGGAATGTGCAGCTGCTCTGAGCAGACTATCCGCTCATCACGAGGACCTTGTCCAAGATACAGCGTGTAATATCCTTCGGCACTATTTTTTACAAATGGATGGTTCTCGTCGAATTCACGAAGTATATAGGCATATCTGCCGTCAGTGAGAATTGACGACGCAGAAGTAAAATGACCCCCCGCATGAAGGGTGCCAATACGGAGTGCGTGTACGGTGCGGGTGATGAGTTCGACAATTTTTTCTTTATCATGTTCTTCGGATACATCAAGATCGCGAATAATGAGATGAAAATAATATTCGGAGTCAGTCTCGCCAATAGAGCGCCCACGTACAGGGTCAAAAATGAGCTGGTCAGTTTTGCCGAGTGTGCCGTTGTGGATAAAAGAAAAGCGACCACTGACAAACGGATGGCTGTTGCGTTCAGCTGGTGCACCAACCGTTTCTTTGCGCACATGTGCAAGCATAACGTCTGGTTTGTGCACCGAGACTTGAAAGAATTCCTGTTCACGCAGAGGATCTTCCGCGCCACATTCTTTAGAACGAAAATGGCGAAGGAGTCCACCACGTGCGTAGAGTGCGAGCCCCCAACCGTCATGGTGTCCTTTCTTCAGACTACTGGTTGGCACCTGTCCATCACTCGCAAGATGAAGAAACGCCCGCAGTACTTCTGCTCTGTCGGTGTAGCTACTCGGAATATACGCCATCAGCATTCTGCACATATTTTGACTATAGCAGACTAGCGGCAAACTGCCGCTGTGCATAACAAATAAACAGAGCACCAGCTCTGTTTATTTGTTTTTCCTCATATTCACGAAATTACTTTGTTTCAGTCAGATTTCTACTTCCCTCGAGCTTTAATGACATTCTTTTTAATGTCATACTTTGCAATCGTGCGGAGTACTTCGTCTATTACCCTTTTGTTCTTTTTCAGTGCGGTGAGTATTCGTTGAGCATTCATGGTCTGCTTTTCCACTGAACCACTAAAATGCTTGCGCATCTTTTTGCTTAAGAAATCATCCCTTTCTTGGGCTTGCTCAATCTTATCGAACGAACGATACGAGCCTCGCCCACAGAAAGCATCAAAAAGGATTTCTACTTCGCGCGACTCTCCAGAAAAGTGTGCACGAATCATAAGACGAAGAGCAGTCTCGGTTGCTTCTCGGGGAGCTAGTTTTTTTATGTGACGAAGTGATATCGCTATCGGAGTCATCACCCCAAAGAGCGCGCCTCGTTCATTAATGTAAATATCATAGGGGACGACCTTTCCTTGTTCATCACGATAAATACCGCTGGGAGCAAGAATGGAGCCATATTTCTCTTGATGAGAATTTGCGATTACTCGTGCTACTTTACGAAAATGCACTGCAGCACTTCCGAGAACCGGATGACTCGAAGGAATTGCGAACATTGTCCTTTGTGTGATTAGCTCGACTAATCCTTCTGATAACTCATTGACCCTATTGAGCTTCGATTTTGCTGTGTTATTTGTGGAGACTTTGACACTAGTTGGCAAAGCCCATAGTGCGCAAGGAAATTCTTTGCGATGCACCTTGCTGATGAGATCAACGTACTTACCAAACCCATAGGCATGCACAATTTCATGGATTGCAAGATGTGCCCAACGATATTGTGGAGAGACATTCTTGAGAAGGATAGTATGAAAAGGAAATGTCTCTCCATCTCGCGCATTTTCCGTGTCACCGCTTATTGGCCCAGTAAAAACAAAGAAGCCCCGCGATGGGATACTCATCGGCGTGAGCCCGAGCGGCTTGCGCCATCTGTTGTGCAAAAGTTTAGTAATAGCCGCAAGGATTCTTGTTTCTTGCTTGGACGGACGGCGTGAATCCTTGAAATGGTACAACGGACCTATGCTTGCACTGTAATTAATCACCGCTCGTATCTCTGATGGCGTATAGAGCGAACGAGGATTCAAATCAATGTTTGTCGGTCGGACGCGAAAGAGCCCAGCCTTATCTCGATGTACGATGAGCTCAAGTGCCTTGTCGACATCGAATTTTCTCAGCTCTTCGGCAAAAAAATGGAATAAACGCAGCGAGTTCTTTGGATCTCTCGCGAAAGCTTTCGCATATGTACTATCTGCAAGCATCTTTTCTACAATCACCTTATTATCTTTCATGGAACGTTGAGGTCAGTTAGTTGCTATCCAGGTAATGCTGTCACTCACTTTATCATATGCGCGTATCCCAAAACGGAGAAATGGGGAGGAGTCCTTCAGTCTACCCTACGGCTGAGCGTTGCTCTGCTTTATTATTGATACGGCTTTGCATCGAGAGTTCCCCTTCTCCGTCGTTGACTGATTTCCCTTCTGTCTGCTCAACCTGATATTCACCAATGTCCTTCAAATCCCATATTATTGTATTTTACCTATAAGAATTATCTCTTCCCTAACTATTCAATATCAACCTGTTGTATCCCAGTAATGTAAACGATCGTTGTGTCCATAAATTTTTTCACTGGCTCTTCTGGATATGTATGCCCATGAAAAAAATATTTTGGTTTTATTTCTTCAATATATTTGTGTAATGCATGAAATCCCTCATGAGCTCGGTCTCCTGGCTCATCGTTGATGCCAAACGGAGGCGAGTGCGCAAGAAAGACGTCAACGTAAGGGAAACCCTCCATGAGAGCACTTGCCTCTTCCTGCGTGAACATCGGATGGTCACCGGACTTATAGCGTAGTGAGCCCTGAAAACCACCAAATTTGAGCCCATGATACTCCCAAGTGGCAAGATGCATATTACCAACACCAAGTTCCGGAAAATAATTTCCGCTGCAATGATTCCCATATATTCCTATCTTTGGAATATTGGGAAAATTTTTGAATGGAGCAAGTGCGAACCCATCAAGATCACCAAGGGTGATAATCAATTCGGGCTGAAATTCCTCAATAGATTTTCTGACAATCACTGGGTCTGGACATTTATCAGCAAAACAAAGAGTACGCATAATAGTTATATTTTAGTATCTTTTTACGAAACAACAAGGACTGTGCTTGGCACAGTCCTTGTTGTTTTGTTTTTGCAAGAACGAGCTACTTCCCTCGTGCTTCAATGACAGCTGCCGCGACATTGCTTGGCACTGCGACATACTCTGCAGGAGTCATAGTAAACGTTCCGCGTCCTTCAGTCATCGAGCGAAGAGTCGTCGCGTAACCAAACATTTCCGCGAGCGGAATCATTGCGGATGCAACTTTGAGCATACCGCGATCTTCCATCGAGTTGACCTGACCACGTCGTGAGGCAACACTGCCGGTGACGTCTCCCATGAACTTGTCTGGGAATACTATTTCGACGAGCATAACTGGTTCAAGCAGTGTCGGGCGTGCGCGCTTTGCACCGTCTTGGAGTGCCATTGAGCCTGCAATCTTGAATGCGATTTCTGATGAGTCAACTTCGTGGAACGAACCGTCGTAGAGTTCAGCGGAAACGTTCACGAGCGAGTAGCCGGCGACAACACCGCGCTCCATACCTTCTTTGATGCCTTTTTCAATGGGGGTGATGTACTCTTGTGGAATCACGCCTCCCTTTATGGAATTGATGAATTCAAAACCTGGCGAGCGCTTCACGTTCTTTGGAAGATCCTCTGCTTTGATTGAAAGATCCATTGGCTTTAAGCGAATCCTGACATGACCGTACTGACCACGTCCACCCGACTGCTTGATGTACTTACACTCTGCTTCAGCAGTGCCTTGAATAGTTTCACGGTAGGCTACCTGTGGTTTACCTGTGTTTGCCTCTACGCTAAACTCACGTTTCATGCGGTCAACGATAATTTCAAGATGGAGTTCGCCCATTCCCCAGATGATGGTCTCCATCGTCTCAGGATCAGAAGTGACGCGGAAGGTTGGGTCCTCAGCTGAGAGACGTCCAAGTGCCATACCCATTTTCTCTTGATCTTGCTTTGTCTTTGGCTCGATACGCATCGAAATAACTGGTTCAGGAATAACAATACGCTCAAGAATTATTGGAGATTCCTCTGAACAAAGAGAATCGGAGGTAAGGGTATCTTTGAGTCCAACTGCAGCAGCAATTTCTCCTGCAAATACTTTCTTCACTTCCTCGCGTTCATTTGCATGCATACGGAGAATACGCGAGACGCGCTCTTTCTTTCCTTTTGTTGCATTGTAGACATACGAACCAGACTCAAGCGTGCCTGAATAGACGCGGAAAAATACCAGTTGTCCAACATAAGGGTCGGTCGCGATTTTAAATGCAAGTGCAGAGAACGGTTCAGAGTCATCTGCGTGGCGGAACATCTCTTCTCCATTTTTTGGATCATGTCCCTTGGTGGGAGGAATATCCATTGGACTTGGAAGATAGTCGACAACTGCGTCGAGGACGAGCTGTACGCCTTTATTCTTGAGTGCACTGCCAGTAAAGACTGGAACTATTTTGTTCTCAATCACTGCCTTTCTGAGCACGCGCTTGAGATCTTCGATTGAAGGCTCTTTTCCTTCGAGATATGCGTTCATGAGCGTTTCATCATTTTCAACAATTGCCTCGAGCATCAGCGAGCGATACTTCTTCGCATCAGCGAGATGTTCAGCGGGGATT
Organism: bacterium; assembly: GCA_043717905.1. Lineage (GTDB taxonomy): Bacteria > Patescibacteriota > Minisyncoccia > Phycocordibacterales > UBA6899 > MHLP01. Next base: position 6,583 of record JAYSWT010000136.1, read on the forward strand.
TCGGCTTCGACAATCTTGTTGCCCATATCACCTTCGAAGGTGACATACTTCATAGTGAGGAGATCAATTACGCCTGCGAACTGGTCCTCTTCTCCAACAGGAATCTGCATACGTACTGCGTGCTTGGTTAGTCGGTCGAGGATACTCTGGAACGAGCGTTCAAACGAAGCACCGGTGCGGTCGAGCTTGTTGATGAAGCAGATGCGAGGCACCTTACCCTCGTCAGCATAGCGCCAGTTAGTTTCTGACTGTGGTTCGACTCCTGCAACACCGTCGAACACCACAACAGCACCGTCGAGGACGCGGAGTGATCTTTTCACTTCAATAGTGAAGTCGATGTGTCCTGGAGTATCAATGAGGTTGAAGCGATGCTTCTTGCTCTCATCTCCAGGTGCATAGGTTGGAGTCCAAAAACAAGTAGTTGCAGCAGAAGTGATGGTGATACCACGCTCGCGTTCCTGTTCCATCCAATCCATCACCGTGTCTCCTTCATGCACTTCTCCAATCTTGTGTGATACTCCGGTATAGAAAAGCACACGCTCGGATGTAGTGGTCTTTCCTGCGTCGATGTGCGCGATGATACCGAAATTGCGAACTTTGACTAACGGATAATCTCTTTCCATATAAATATTGCGGTTGGATAGGTTGCCACATTTCATCGTCAAAAGTTCTGCTTCTCGCTCGTCATACCACTAAGTATGCCTCGCTCGATGCTCACTTTTTCCTCGAACTCTGCCAACCTCTCTCAACCTATACTGCTAATGATGCTTAGTAATAACTCGAACATTTTTCGCTCGTTCCATGAGTGAAAAAAAGAAGCCTACAACGGCTTTGAGTTACGCACACTATAGCCAAATTAATGCGAAAACGCAAGATTCCACGCGTCGCAACTATTCTTCAATTATCTTTACTTATTTTCAAGCAGTTCTGAATGAAGTCCGAGAAGCAAAAAGGGCCATGCCCATGAGCAATACTCTTGAATTGCTATTGGGCTGGCCTTGTATTGCGACGAAGGCCACGTTCCTAAAAATTTCTCTTGTTTTTGGATGAAGTGCGAGGAGATAAGCAAAAATGCTCACATGCTGTACTTGGTAGTACTGCTTGTGAGCATTTTTGTGCAATCGACAAAGCGATTCGCTAAAAACAAGAGAAATTTACCAGGCGAAGTGAGCAAATGCCTTATTCGCCTCAGCCATCTTGTGCACATTCTCGCGCTTTTTGATTGCTTCTCCTTCATTCTTTGAAGCAGCAATAATCTCATTTGCGAGCTTTGTTGCCATCGGAGCTCCCTTCTTTGAGCGAGCAGCATCGATAATCCAGCGTAGGGCGAGGAAGACGCGGCGCTCTGGGCGAACTTCACGAGGTACTTGGTAGTTTGCACCACCAACTCGGCGTGAGCGGATTTCCATTAGTGGGCCAGCATTCCTGAGCGCGTTTTTGTAGACCTCGAGTGGGTCTTCCACCTTCATAGTCTTCTTAATAACCTCAAACGCATCATAGACGACGGCCTCAGCAATCGACTTCTTTCCCGAATACATGATGTAGTTCACGAGTGTTGAAACATCAAGTGATTTATACATCAAGTCTGGTTTACGAATATTTCTATTTTTGACTGGTCTGCGCATAATTTTGTTTGTTTAGTTTCAGTGTTATTTCCCCTCAAGCGAGGTACTACTGAACTTTAGATTAAGGATGCTTGAACTTAATATATCTCCAAATAATTTTTATTCTGAATGAGATGCGAAGGCTTGGACTGAAACTTTTTTGGAAGTCGTACTTCGTAGTACGGCGACCGAAAAAGTTGAGGGAAAGCCAAGCAGGTCGTCAGAATTAAAATTATTTCTTCTCGGGGCGCTTTGCTCCGTATAGAGAACGTCCTTGCTTACGCTTCTCTACTCCTGCGGCATCGAGGCGACCGCGGACAATAGTGTAGCGAAGTCCAACGTCCTTCACACGACCACCGCGGACGATGACCACGGAGTGCTCCTGAAGCTTGTGTGTCTCTCCTGGGATATACGCAGTGATTTCCATTCCATTGGTGAGGCGCACACGTGCAACCTTACGAATAGCAGAGTTCGGCTTGCGAGGAGTCATGGTCGTCACCTTTGTACATACTCCACGCTTGAACGGTGAGTTGTAGAAGTTCGGGCGATTCTGAATCGAATTGAAACCACGAAGCATGGCGACCGCTTTTGATTTACGGCGCACGATCTTGCGATTGTTTTTTACTAATTGGTTGATTGTTGGCATAAGAATTTTAAATCTTTTTTTTACTCGTTGCCGCTTCTCACTTCAAGCAAGTGTTGTACAGCCATGCACACCACTCCTTTTTGGTACATTTTCTTAAAGAGAAAATCAGCAACGGGTACGAGTACTCTAATACACAGGGGCAAAAAAAGCAATTCCTAAGGGGATCCGCTTTTTATCGTGGCATTCCCACCATCAAAAGATAGATGAAATCCACTATCGGCAGAAAGTACCCCCATAGAAAGAAGGCAAATACCAGTATCAGTACTAGTGAATAGCGCTCAAGGTAGTCTCCAATATAGCGATAGCGGAGTGGAAGTGCCGTAAGGAGTACCTTTGAACCATCGAGTGGGGGGATGGGGACGAGGTTAAATACTGCCAAAATGATGTTAATGAGAACGATCAGGTGCATCAGGCTGAGCATTGAATCAGTAAAGAATACCCCAGCAAAGCGCAAAATAAGCGCAAAAACAAAGGCAAGGGAAAGATTGGTGAGTGGTCCAGCCAGAGCAACCTTTGCCTCGCCCCATTTTTGATCCCTTAAATTATATGGATTATAGGGTACAGGTTTCGCCCAACCAAACATAAAGCCACCCGGTGCAAGCGAAGTAATGAAAGGAACAAGAAAAGAACCAATTGGGTCAACATGTTTAATGGGATTCATGGTGAGCCGACCTGCAAAACGAGCGGTGGGGTCGCCTAAATACTGTGCCATATAGCCATGTGACACCTCATGCGCCACCACAGAAAATATTAAAACTGCGACGGTGAAAACTATTTGGATGATATCGACTTCTTGCATACTCGTGACTCCCATGATAGCATGCACTCCACCAATCCCAAATGAGGAATCCCCTCTTTTAGATTAAAACATCGTATATGGCAACTACAAACATCTGTATTACTTGTTCGAAAGGAAGCCGCATGGCAGGCGGTTATTCGAACCGTATTCGTGCAACCAAGTTTAACCCAAGTGGTGACACAAGAAAGTACCCAAATCTCCAATGGGTTGCTCTTCCAAAATCAGCAGGAGGCGGACGTATAAAAATCTGCACTCGCTGCATCAAGGGAAGCAAGCAACTCAACGTGATAAAGAAATAATTGACCGTGAACAAAAAAGACCGACGCAAGTCGGTCTTTTTTGTTAATTTCGTACTACCTGTATTCCGTCGCTCTCAAAAACAATCCTCCCCTCATTAAAGGTTACGAGGAGTGGAATACCCATACTCGCAAGTACCGCAATAACTTCTTGGTGCGGATGACCATAGCGATTATCTTTTCCTGCTGAAGCAACCGCCCAAGAGGGAGCTACTGCGCTCAGCCATGACGCACTCGATGAAGTGCGTGAGCCATGATGACCGAGCTTCAACACTTCAGCGTGAAGCGAACTTCCATAAAGACTCACAACCTGCTCTTCCTCTCGTTGCGGAAGGTCTCCCGAGAAAAGGAACGAGGTGCTTCCATAGCGGAGACGCATAACAATGGAGGCACTGTTGGTTTCCATATTTGTTGTATCGACATCAGGATAAAGTATATCTGCAAACACCCCATCACCCATATCGATGCTCATCCCCCGCTTTGCAACCATTCGAGGAATACTTTGTTCTTTTATTTCATTTTCAATTACATCAAACACCCCATTTGTTGAGCTCGCGCCAGACTCTAAAATGACATCAACCTTGTAGCGACCAAGCACGTCGGCAAAGCCACCAATATGATCAAGGTCTGGATGCGA
>JAYSWT010000137.1:0-4195 GCA_043717905.1 bacterium
AGAGGTTCGTTTTTCCGCAGACGGATGGTGCAATTTTTTCGCACCCATGAGATGCCCAAGGCGGCCGATGTGGTCAAGACCACTAAGCTGATTGAACCCCTGATTACCGCAATTTCTTCGGTTCTCTCTGGTGTGGTGAATACTGCCATACTGGGACTCGCAGGTTTTGCGCTCGTCTTGGCACTTTTGCCGCATGAGTTTGGCCACTACGTCGCAACCAAGAAGGAAGGCTACAAGCCCAAGTGGTTTTGGTTCATCCCGATATTGGGCGCAATCATGCGTCGAGCAGAAGTTCGCTCACGACTCTCAGCCGCGAACATTGCCTTTGGTGGGCCGCTGCATGGGTTCATTTTTAGTGCAATTGTCACAACCTTGTGGTTGTTGGTGGGGCCTGCCACAGTAGAAGTAGAGCTCATCGAGGTATCGAAGATACTTTACACCGTTGCAGTAGTCTCAACCATCCTCAACCTCTTCAACCTAATACCCGTGCCCCCACTTGATGGTGGAATAATGGCACAGTCAATGGGTGGAAGTTGGCCAAAGTGGATGAGGCCGATAGGCTACCTTGTTCTCATTCTCCTGACTTGGCTCTGGAGTGGAGGGCGGACAACCATGCTGGTGGTGTGGATTCTCGCAATTGGCGAAATCCGCTTCGAGTTCGGGGCGTACAGACTCGACAAGATGTGGCGCTTTGTTATTGCGGTGGGGCTGTTCCTCCTGATGCTCGCATTGCTTGGGTTGCAGATTAACGCGGGAGCCCTGAAGGGATGGAATCTCCTAGCTGAGGCTAGCTACTCCTCCTTTGCAATTTGGTTCATCTACATCTACTACTTGCAGTGGAAAAAGCCGAAGCTGTACAAGCCGAGTTATGAGCAACGCATGCGCGCGGTCAACCACGAGGAAGGTGGCCGAGTAGTGCGAAAGTACTTTGGCCTCCTCTTCCTCCTGTTCTTTGTCCTCTGTGTACTGATGTTCACCCCACGACACCTCTCGTAGTCGTTTTCGAGCGTCGCCCCTCTTTCTCTGTGTGGGCGGCGTTTTTCTTTACCAATACACAGCTTGTTAGTGGTTTATCCCCAGTATTTTCCACAGTTTTTTGTCCTTGAGAAAATTTTTACACACACCCGACTCTCTCGCGCTCTTTGGTTTGACAGTATGCTCGGCTATTGCTAGTATGCCCCTATCGTTCTCTTTAATCCGTCGTTCTCCTTTTTGTCCTCATTTGTGGGGCTAAAAAGAAAATCGGCGTGAAATTGGGAGAAACGAGCGACAGCTTTATTGTCGTTTAGCATGTCATATGGCAAAAAAATCAACAATCGCTAGGCAAAAGAATCCTAAGTTTCCCACACGCGCGGTCAACCGCTGTTTTAAGTGTGGACGAAGACACGGCTATATTCGAGATTTCGATCTCTGCCGTATCTGTTTCCGCGAATTAGCAAACGAGGGAAAGGTCCCCGGTATCAAAAAATCATCATGGTAATCACAGACCCAATCGCAGATATGCTGATGCGCATCAGGAATGCAGGTAGTGCAGGCAAAAAGACTACCCTTGTCCCATTTTCTGACATGAAGCTTCGTATCGCAAATGTGCTCCAAAAGGAGGGCTACGTCGAGTTTGTTGCAAAGAAGACAAAAAAGGGAGCAAAGACTTCTATGCGCGTTCTCGAAATAGGCATCGTCTATGACGCTCCTCGCGTACCTCGCGTACGCGGAATGGAACGTGTCTCTCGCCCATCTCGCCGAATGTACATAGGCGCAAAGGAAATCCGCCCAGTCAACCAGGGGCACGGTCTCACGATTCTTTCGACACCGAAAGGACTACTGACCGATGTCGATGCCCGCAAGGAACATGTTGGCGGTGAAATAATCTGTAAAGTTTGGTAAACGCTTATGTCACGACTTTCAAAAAAACCAATTGTTATTCCCGCAAAGACCGAAGTAACTATTTCTGATGCAAATCTTGTGTCAGTCAAAGGACCCTTGGGTGAACTTTCGCGCACTTTTCCTCCGGTAGTTGCTATCGTGAAGGAAGGAAGTGAAATAAAGGTGTCGGTCACAAACCCTCATCGCAACTTTAAGCCACTCGACGGCACGGTTGTTTCGCACATCAAGAACATGATTCAGGGCGTAAACACACTGTACGAAAAGAAACTGCTTATCGAAGGTGTCGGTTACAAAGCAGATGCAAAGGGGGCAGAGCTTGTTATGGCACTCGGCTTCTCTCACCCTGTCATCCTTCCTATCCCCGTAGGCATCACCGCAAAGACTGAAAAAGGCTCTATTACTATTTCTGGTATCAGCAAGGAAGAGGTTGGAGCATTTGCCGCAAAGGTCCGCGCTCAAAAGGAGCCTGAGCCATACAAAGGGAAAGGCATCCGCTACTCTGACGAGATTATCCGCCGCAAGCAGGGTAAGAAGAGCGCATAATTCATCACACTATGAACAAGATTGAAAAAAAGAATTATCATCGTATGCGTCGTCACAACCGCATTCGTGCAAAAGTGAGTGGTACTGCGCTCATCCCACGCCTCGCTATTTTCCGTTCCGCACGATTTATCACTGCACAACTTATTGATGACACGAAGGGTGCTACGCTTGGTGCTGCAAGTGACATGAAAGTTACGAAAGGTGCAAAGCTCGAGCGCGCAAAGACTGTCGGAATCGCAATTGCAAAATTGGCAAAAGAAAAGAAGATCGACAAGGTCGTGTTCGATCGCGGTGGTTTCCTCTACGCAGGACGAGTCAAGGCGCTTGCTGATGCTGCGCGCGAAGGAGGTCTTACCTTTTAATCTCTGCTTATAACACGAACCAATATGGAAGATAAAAATACACAACCAAATACTCCTGCAGCGGTAGCAGCACCGACAGCGAAGCCCGCAGCAGCACCACGGTCAACATCGTCATCACCTCGCACGTTTGGAGTTGGTGCAGGACCTTCGACCTCTCGTGGAGGTAATCGAGGAGGAAGTGGCCGAGGAGGCGGAGGCGCAGGAGGCGGAGCTCGTGGCAACGACCGCGGAGGACGTCCTCGCCCAGAGCGTCAGAAGCCCGAATATGACCAGAAGTCTATCGACGTACGCCGCGTTGCTCGCGTTGTTGCGGGTGGGCGTCGCTTCTCATTTTCTGTTGCAATGATTATTGGCGACAGAAAAGGTAAGGTAGGAGTAGGAACTGGTAAGGCTGGTGATATCTCGATGGCAATGGACAAGGCAGCAAAGGACGCCAAGAAACACATGATTACCGTAAAGCTCACGAAGACCAATTCTATTCCACATGAGGTTTCAGCAAAGGCTTCATCGGCTACCGTTGAAATCATGCCCGCACCATCACGCGGACTTGTTGCAGGCTCAGCAGTGCGTAATGCACTTGAGCTCGCAGGCATTACTGATGTCACGGCAAAGATCAGGAGTGGCTCGAAGAATAGACTCAATATGGCACGCGCTACTATTAAAGCTCTCTCAGCGCTCAATACTCGCACCCGAAAGGCTGTGGCAGCTGCTGAGAAAAAAGAAACCCCAGCTAAATAATTTCACAGGCTTATGCAACTCAATCAATTAAAACGGGTACACAAAAACAAAGACGACAAACGTGTCGCACGCGGAGGAAAGCGTGGAAAGACTGCAGGTAGGGGCACCAAAGGACAAAAGGCACGCGCGGGACACCGACTGCGCCCTGAACTTCGTGACATCATCAAGAAGTTCCCAAAGCACCGCGGTTATAACTTTAAGGCATTTGTCGTAAAGCCTACCCCAGTGAACCTTGCAGCTCTTGAACTCGCATTTGCATCGGGAGATGCGGTGACACCGAAAATTCTTCTCACCAAAAAAGTGGTAAGTAAAATCGGGGGAAAAACTCCAAAGGTAAAGATTCTTGGCACAGGCAAGATTAGCAAAAAAGTAAATGTCAGTGGTTGCCTTTTCTCAATTACCGCAAAGACGGCAATCGAAGCTGCGGGTGGCACAGTAAAATAACAGTCTGTAGTATGTAGACTGTAGTAAGAAGCCAAAGTATTTACTACCGACTACCTTCTACCAACTAATTCCATGAACAATTTTTTACACAAATTTCGACTAATGATGGCTGATGGGATGCTCCGAAAGCGCATACTATTTGTGCTTGCTGCACTTGTAGTTTTTCGTCTTGCAGCTGCTGTTCCTGTACCTGGAGTAAATATTGAAGCCCTTGAACAGTTTTT
>JAYSWT010000138.1:0-1642 GCA_043717905.1 bacterium
GCACAATCCAAAGACACCCAACCCTACGACAGTGACAGTAGCAAAAATCCCTTGATTACTCGAGTCAATTCAGAGACACGTCTAACACGGTCTCAGTGAGATAACTCACACAAGTACGACTGAGAGCGAAATCATGGAACAACAACGTGCAGAGGGATACGCGTATCTCTCCGGGCCTAACGCAGTCGCCAGTGTCCACATACGCACCTATGCACCCCAACTACGAAGAAGACAAACACGGCACAATTCCAACAAGCTATATCGATGTCTGAGGCCCTTTTAATTCCCGACATTACATCACACGTGGAGACAAAACGAAGCATTTTGAAATCTGTATCAAGATCGACAAAAACCGACAGACCCTCTTGAGTACTGCTATCTCCATATCGATTGCCACTGCAAGTGCTCCTACATGAGTGGCCGGTGCCCAGTCTACAAGTCCTTTGATTACAAGGAACTGAAGCGCGAATGCCCACTGAGGCTGGGAGCATATCTCTCGGATGAGGCCACGGATCCTGGTTCTCGTGAACGGGATGTTCAGTCAATTGAGAACTACAAGAGCTACATGAACGAGATAAACAAAAATGATTTTCTTACCAATATTTGCTGATTAACATATATATTCCGGCATGATATTTCCTGATGGCACTTGGGAGGAGGGGCTCGTGTGACGTCTTCCCAAAGTCCGCTCTTATCTCTCGCGCACCTTTGCTCCGGATCGGCTGACTGACCTGTTTGTGTCAACACTGCTACAAAGAAAAAGAATGATAAATCATGAATCGATTTAACAATTCACATTCAATACCTGCATGCATGCTCTGTCCTTCTGATTCGTTGGAGGTCCTGCTGACGCAATAGCAATCAATAAACGAATACTAAGCTTCAATGTAATACCTACACACACGCTCGCACCGTGATTTGGCTTAGCCTGTGCTGGTGTGTATGACGTCATCCATGAAGCTATTTAAAGGAATGCATTATGCATTACGGCACACCCTCGGTACTACAACTTTGAGCCTTGTTTCTCTTTTGTGATGAATATATGTCAGCGAATTATAGTCACGTCGTTTGTTTCTTGCTCCGTGCTGAGAGATACCTACTAAAATGACTTCGGACAATAAAGTACACTATACGAGTTATGAGGTGAGACTTGATTATCCTTCACGTGATCCACCGCCTACACGCCACGTGAGCCTATCACCACTGTCATGGCTATTCGACTTGTTGGTTCGCCCGGTTTGGGGGCCCCTTTTGTTTACAGGATATTGGTATGGTCATCGTACAATGCGTGAAGGGTCGTGTATCAACATGCCCCCTTCAATGGTGCCAAGAGTGGGGTTTGGGCCCCCCAACACTTCGACTTCCAAGATGGCGCCCAAAGATGGCCGCCTTGTCTTTCGCACTCTGCGTCATAACACTGTCACCGAGAGTTTCGTGTTACGTATCTCTCTACCGTCGCTTTACCTGGGGCCTATGGGTGGGTACGGCGTACTGTACTACGCAATCGATTCCTCAACCCGGGGGACTGTCGACACGATTATCCTGATCCAAAACGGCCGTCCGTCTATCTTCGTACTATTGAAAGCTCCCGGACTCACTGTGCGTGCCACCGTCAAAGTCTGTTGTTTCCCGCGACGTCTAC
>JAYSWT010000139.1:0-10354 GCA_043717905.1 bacterium
GAGAAAGGACTTCCTGCGACTGGATACTTCGGCGCAATGAGTCGTGCCATGCTCAATAAGTAAGTACAACGAAGTAAGATATACTGTTTCCGAAATGCCTCGGGTTGCGACTCTGGGGCATTTCTGTTAGTCTGAAACCCATTAACAAGAGGGCTTTAGTTTTGAGGGAATTTCGAGGTGAGGTGTAGTAATGGGAACCCATTCCGATGGGAACTACGCCGCAAGACCTTTTGAGATTTTTCATAAAAATCCAAAAGGTGTACAGCGCCAGTAGGGCGCAGAAAATATCTGAAATTCACCAAAAATAAAGACCGATAATTTCAGGATTATGATAACGCTTAAAGCAGTCGCTCGCGACGTAAAAGTAAATCCGAAATCGATCAGAAGGAATGGAGACATTCCCGCGGTCTATTACGGATTTGGTAAGGCATCGACAACAGTTACCGTCAACAAACTCGAATTTAGCAAAGTATATGCAGAGGCGGGTGAGTCAACTATTATTTCACTCGTAACCCCAGAGGGGAAACTTGAGGCACTCGTACATGATGTTGCCGCTGACGTTGTCACTGGTGAGCCGATTCACATCGACTTCTATATTGCTTCAAAGGATCATAAGATGCAGGTACATGTACCACTCGAATTTATTGGTATCTCACCAGCAGAAAAACTTGGCGGCGTGGTAAACAAAATTATGCACGAAGTGCTTGTCGAGGCTCTCCCAGCGAAACTTCCAAACCATATTACTGTTGATCTTGCCACACTGGTCGAGGTGAACAGTCATATTACCATCGGCGACTTGCCGCTTGGAGACGGAGTGCGTGCGCTTGCAGCTGCGAGCGAAGTGGTTGCACTTGTGGCAATCCCAGGAGCACCAAAAGAGGATGAAACAGCCCCAGCACCTGACCTCTCGGCTATTGAAGTTGAGAAAAAGGGTAAGAAGGAAGAGGAAGAAACGGAGGAACCAGCAAAGTAACTTCTCTCTATCAAAAAAACCATCCCATTCGGGTGGTTTTTTTGTTCCCACGGATGTGAGGCTATTACTGTCATAAATATGCGGTATAATTGTTCTCATAGTATGGGTATGAATAATCCAAAGCCATTGCGGCTCCGCTACGTCGCAATTTTCCTGACTTTCTCTGCACTTTTTGCTTTTGCAGTGCCTGTGTTTGCGCAAACTGCTACGGACACCCCCCAAGTACCACTTGATAAGGAAGCGCTACTCCAGAAGCAACTTGATGATATCAACCTTGAAATTAAGGGGCTTGGAAATACCATTACCGGCCTGCAGGGACAAGGTAAAAGTCTCACAGGGGATATTAAACTCCTTAACGCGAATATCGATAAAGCTGCACTCAATATTAAGTCTAAGAATCTGCAAATTGGTCAGCTCAGCCAAGGTATTACTGAAAAGTCGCGCACCGTCCAGACGCTTTCGCAAAAACTTGAAGCAGAGCGGCAGTCACTCTCCCAGCTGATTAGAAAAACGAACGAACTTGACCAAGCCTCGCTCACCGAGATGGTATTTTCGAATGAAAATCTGTCTGATTTTTTTCTCGACCTCGATTCATTTGATGCCCTGCGCGCTGGACTCAAGAATTCTTCAGATGCGCTCAAGAGTGCGAAGACGGCGACACAAGCGGCACAAGAAGCGCTTGAGGAGAAACAGCGAAAGGAAATAGATGCAAAGGCTGAACTCCAACGCAATAAGCAATTAGTCGAATCAAATCAGGCAGAAAAGAAGCTCCTGCTCTCAATCACAAATAATAAAGAGAAAGAATATAAAAAGGTACTTATTGATAGAAAAAAGAAAGCAGCGGAAATTCGCGCCGCATTGTTTGCACTCCGAGATACGGGTGAAATTAACTTCGGCAAGGCACTTGATTATGCAACTCTGGTCTCAGCAAAGACAGGTATCCGTCCAGCATTTCTCTTGGCAGTCTTTCAGCAAGAGTCGAGCTTTGGAAAAAATCAGGGATCGTGTTACTTAAAGGACCAAACTACTGGTGCAGGAATGGGGGTGCGATCGGGAAGTGTCATCGCAAAAGTCATGAACCCGTCGCGAGATGTTCCACCATTTCTTAAAATAACCTCGGCATTAGGAAAAGACCCGTTTAGTACACTGGTGTCGTGCCCGCAGGAAGTCGGCTGGGGTGGAGCAATGGGCCCTGCACAGTTTATTCCCTCGACGTGGACTATTCTTGCAAGCCGCATTACCAGCGCACTAGGCTCAGACGTCGCTGACCCTTGGAGTGCACGCGATGCGTTTATGGCCGCGGGAATTTACCTCACCGATATTGGCGCGGTATCAGGGAGCTATAGTGCAGAACGCGATGCAGCATGCCGATATTTCTCAGGAAGTAAGTGTAGTAAGTCGAGTTGGGCAAGGACGTACGGAGATCAGGTGATGGCGAAGGCTTCCAGTATCCAAACCACCATGATCGACCCGTTACAGAACACATAAAACACGCGATCTACTCGTCTTTCGTTTTACGGGCTTGAAGCCGTACCACTAAGTACGGCTTCTGCTCACCGCAAAACTGCAAGACTTCGTATCTCATCGCGTTTTACGTGTTCTGAGTAATACAAAAAACAAATGCAGAGAAAAAACTTTTTGGTAAGAAAAAAGGCGGTCCGGGTGGGCCGCCTTTGTGGTGCGCTGAAAGGGTTCAGCTGTTGGGTGCGGTGATGTCGAGGCTCGACAGGAACTCGCGGAAGCGGTGCCAGCGTGTCGCCTTGATCGCCGCGAGCTCGCGAGTGTTCGACATCAGGCTGCGCACCGTCTTGAGCATCATGAAGAGCATGTGACCTTCGTCAGACGGCGGGGCATACATGTCACCGAAGATTTCGGCCCGTATATCCTGGGCATAAGTCGAGAGAAGGCCAATCCTCGATCGTACAAAGATCAGCTCATCCCTCAGCGAGGCGATGGTGTCGACGGTTTCGAGGTTCTGCTTACGCGCGAGGGCAACCTCGGCCACGGCGCGTTCGAGCACGGTCTGTTCGCGGCCGACTGGGGTGATTTCGCCGAGGCGAATCTTCCCGATCGTGGCCTTGAGGCATTCCCAATCGAGTGCGCGGACGGTCATCTCGCGATGGAGTACACCGTCATGGTTTACGATCTTGCGGCTGATCACGAGGGTAGCCAAGAGGTCACCGCAATCGTAGTTACCGGTCTGAAAGGCGTCGTTCGTGTACACCGGCATGTCGACCTCGATCTTGGCCGAGTACCAGTCGATATCGCGCATGAGGTCGGGGCGAATCTCGAAGGGCTCCAGAAACAGGTCGTAAGACATCGCAACGTGAAACCCCCGTGCGTCACTTCCAACACTGAGTCTTGTTGCAGGATGCAGCATTTGCAGTCCGTTCGGGGAGTAGCCGATGCAGTGCACTTCATTTTTCAGGTAGCACAGAATGGACATGTCATTTCCTTCACAATATCGCCTTGTACGCCAACTCTTCGCTGGTCGCTCCGGTCGATCTGTATCAAAGAACAGGCAGAGTTTAATCCGCCCACGAGTGTCACCGAACCGAGGTTAAGTAACAACAATATTATAGCACAATATATGCCATTTAGTCAAATATTCCTCGAAAGTCCAAAGGCTGTCTTTATATAGGGCTTGTAGCGCTGATGTGGGATTCTTGCTAAAAAACTGGACGTTTGGTAGAGTGTTTCCACTATGAAGACAGCAATCCACCCAAAGTATCATCTTGCAAAAGCGACCTGTGAGTCGTGCGGCGCTGTGCACACCGTCGGATCGACTATGGAGTCCATCAGTATGGAAATCTGCTCGCAGTGCCACCCACTCTTTACTGGCCTCGAGAAGTCACTCGACCAAGGTGGACGCGTTGAGAAATTCCGCGCACGCGCAGCATCGGCAGCTCCAAAGAAGAAGAAATAGCTTCGCTCGAAGAAACCCCGTCCAGAATTTTCTGAACGGGTTTTTTCATGCCAAAATAGATATAATTGAAACAAGAAATTTCGCCTGATATGCAAGACCTAAGTAAATTTAAAGAGAACTATAAGACCAAATACCTCGCCGACGAATACGAGCGACTTTCTATTTCTGTAGCGGAGCTCAAGGGAATGATTTCGGGCGATGCTGAAATGGATGCCATGGTACAAAGCGATATTTCAATGAATGAAAGTTCAATGACCGAGATGATGGCAAAGATGGAGCAGATACTGAAAGAGGATGTCGAAGTCGAAGAGAAACCCAAAGAGGTGATTCTTGAAGTGCGGGCTGGAGTGGGAGGGGAAGAGGCAGCAATCTTTGCACTCGACCTTGCGCAGATGTATGAGCGCTATGCTAAAGCGAAAGGCTGGAACTTTCGTGCAGTTGATGATTCACAAAGTGAGATGGGAGGATACAAAGAGGCGTCATTTGAAATAGACGGTAATGACGTCTGGGACTTACTCCGCTACGAGACAGGAGTGCACCGCATCCAGCGTATTCCTGCAACCGAGAAGTCAGGGCGTATACATACATCAACTGCGGCAGTCGTGATTCTACCTATCAGAAAGAAGAGCACCGTGGTGATTAATCAAGCTGACCTTGAAATGTCCTACACTCGTTCGGGTGGGGCAGGGGGTCAAAATGTGAACAAAGTCGAGACTGCGGTGCATCTCGTACACAAACCCACCAACATTCACGTGCATTGTTCCGTTGAGCGCTCACAGCTCAAGAACCGAGAGAAAGCGATGGCCATCCTCGTCGCAAAACTCGAGCAATTAAATGACGAAGAGGAGCTCAGGAAAAATGCTGATGCGCGCTCTGCAATTGGCACCGGAGACCGTTCAGAAAAGATTCGTACCTACAACGTGCCGCAGAATCGTGTTACTGACCACCGCATCAAGGAGTCGTGGCACAATATTGAGGGAATTTTTCAAGGTGACATCGATGCAATGGTCACCACTATCCGCGACAGAGCAGCGAGCGGGGAAATGGGTGCTGCGGAAGATGGGGATGGAGAAGACTAATCAAAGAGAGTTAAAACCCCTTAAAAGCAGGTTTTGCTTGCCGAAATGGGGCTTTTTTGTTAGTATCACCAAGTTATATTAATAGCCATTCTGGCTAGGAAACGAGTGAAGTTCGAGGCGGCAAGGAGCGATATTCGTGAGATGTACTGTCTGTACATCGACCGAATTCGCGACGATGCCAACGAAGAAATTCGCCGTTTACTTGCCAGATATTGAGGAAAGAAAAATGACTGAAACAACTACCGTAATCGATGCAATGTTCAATGTCGGCGCTCACTTCGGGTATTCCCGAGCTCGCCGTCATGCCTCTGTGCGCTCACACCTGTTTGGTGCGAAAAATGGTGTGGATATTATTAATCTCGAAGAGACAGCGAAGATGCTTTCTCTCGCTGAGGAGCGCATCCGCGAGCTCGGCAAACTCGGCAAGCCTGTCGTTTTTGTTGGAACAAAGATGGAAGTCCGCGCAATTGTTGAGGCTGCTGCTAAGTCACTCAACCAGCCCTACGTTACTGAGCGTTGGGTGGGAGGGATGCTGACCAACTGGCCTGAAATCAGAAAGCGGACAAACCGCTTGAGGGAGCTTACCGACAAGTTTGCAAAGGGTGAACTTGAAAAGTACACCAAAAAGGAGCGCCTCTTGTTTGAGCGTGAGATGGCAAAGCTCAACACTGAGTTTGGAGGAATCTCCTCGCTCGAAGGAACCCCTGCTGCGCTTGTCATCGTTGACCCTCGCGAAGAGCATATCGCAGTACTTGAGGCAATCAAGATGAAGGTGGAGATTATTTCACTCCTCAACACCGACTGTAACAAGAACGAGATTACCTATCCGATACTCGCAAATGATTCTGCACTTGAGAGTGTGAAGTTTTTTCTCGCTCAGCTTGGTTCTGCCTTCACACAAGGCGTCAAGTCACGAGCCTAATTTCAGCGAACTTCTTCGTTGTCATCGGTCGCGAACTTCGTCAACGTACCATGAGTACGTCTCCGAAGTACCGCTCTCTCGACGTCTCGAATTTCATCTGAAATTAGGCTCGTGTGAGTAGGTTTGAACACTTTGTAAGTTAATTGAAACAAATATATGGAAATTAGCATGGATCAAATTAAAGCACTTCGAGACGAGACTGGCGTTGCGGTAATGCAATGCAAGAAGGCACTTGAAGATGCGGGCGGTGATATGGATAAGGCGCGGATGATGCTCCGTAAAAAAAGCGGAGAAATAGCAGCAAAGAAAGGAGACCGCACACTTGGAGCGGGAGTTGTCCAAGCATACATCCACGCAAATAATTCCGTTGGCGCAATTGTCGAACTCTCTTGTGAGACGGACTTCGTCGCAAAGAATGAGGAGTTCAAGAAGCTTGCATATGAAATCGCTATGCATGTCGCTGCAATAAATCCGAAGTTTCGCACCATCGAAGATGTCACCGAGGAAGACAAGACAAAGGCGAAAGCATTTTTTGCTGAAGAAGTTGAAAAGACCATGAAAGGGAAGCCAAAAGAGATTCAAGACAAAGCTCTACAAGGAAAGCTCGACACATTCTTTGCGGAGCAGGTCCTCATGAAGCAACCCTATGTTAAGGACCCCAACATTACTATTGAGGGACTTATACAGAACGCAGTGCAGAAATTTGGAGAAAAGACTGAAGTGACACGCTTTTCTCGCATAGCTGTTGGCAAGGCATAGTCCTAGGGTTCCAGATTCGATATAATTATACTTATGTCACTTCTCACTTTACTTTGGCTTTCCTCACTCGCAATCTTGAGCGGGATAGTGCTCTATGCCTTCTGGACAAAGCGAACAGCAGCTGCTCCACATTTCATACCAAGTGATTTTGGTGAATTCATTCATGATGCACTGACGCACCTTTCTATGGGTGTATTTGGGGTTGCGAGCACGGTTGAGCCTCACGCGAGGCGGATAAGTACTCATATCGTACGGGTTAGTAAGTGGGGTCACAGTAAGTTCACTGAACGCGTATTTGGCAAAACAGCTCAGCTTCCTGGAAGAACCGCGTCTTTTTTTCTCAAGTATATTGCAGAAAACAAAGAAGAAGTTAGGGGCTCTGCTGAACAAAAGGCTGGATTACAGAAGTAACGTTCATAGCAGGCACATTACTTCGTTGCCACCCTGCACGAACCCATTCACCGTACGATGAGTACGTCTCATGGGTGTCGTACTCTCGGCGCCTCGTACTGTATCCAGTTATGAACGTTACTTATAAATAAAGCGACGTAGCTTTTATTGTTACAAGTAATTCCCTAACGCTTTAAGAAAAGCACCACGCATGTGGTGCTTTTCTTATTGGAGCCACCTCCCAGGCTCGAACTGGGGACCTACTCATTACAAGTGAGTTGCTCTACCAACTGAGCTAAGGTGGCTTATTATTTTTGACTTCAACAAATTTCTACATTTTCCTGCCCTCCTTGATATCTACCAAGACAGCTATGGTGGTATATAATTCATGATTTCGACTACTGCCTACACCCTCCTGCATTCTTTGATATCCACCAAGACAGCTACGGTGGCGTATTCTGGTAGTCCAGAGATAATACTTCATTTATGTCATAAAGCAAGAGAAGAAAATAGTGCACATCGTTCGCAACGTCTCTCCCAGGCCACATAAAGTGCATCTCGAGTACCCAATATTTTTTCAAATAAGGCAAGTCTATCGAGAGCGTGCCTTTGCCTCAATATTCCCATATAATGGCAGGATGAATATGAGAGAAAAACTCGGTATTGATGTGACCCTGCCTGGAAAGGCACCGGAGCGTGGACACCTTCATCCTGTCACGGTAATGATGCGTGCAATCGCGAGTACGTTTGGTGATATGGGATTTACCATTGCTGACGGGCCTGAAATTGAAACCGAGCACTACAATTTCGATTCTCTCAATATTCCCAAGGACCACCCCGCGCGCGATATGTGGGACACCTTCTGGCTGAAAGACAAGAAAGGACTTGAGCGACTTCTGCTACGTACCCACACTTCACCCGTACAGATTCGCCACATGGAAAAGCATGCTCCACCAATCGCGATTATTGCACCAGGGAAGGTGTACCGTTACGAAGCGACCGATGCGACGCACGAGACCCAATTCTATCAGTTCGAGGGACTGATGATAGGCAAAGATGTTTCACTTGCGAATCTCAAGGGAGTGCTTCTGGCATTCTGTGAAAAACTTTTTGCGCGCAAGATGGAGATTCGTTTTCGCCCAAGCTATTTTCCATTTACCGAGCCTTCTGTGGAAATTGATATCGGCTGGACCGACGCGAATGGAAAAGTTGAGAAATGGATAGAAGTCATGGGGGCGGGAATGGTACACCCCAAAGTACTCGAAGGTTGTGGAATTGACCCCAAAAAATGGCAAGGGTTCGCATTTGGGGGCGGTGTAGACCGATTCGTCATGCTCAAGTGGGGGATACCCGACGTGCGTACCCTCTACACTGGAGATTTGCGTGTTATTAAGCAATTTCCAACAATATGATTGTTTCCTATAACCTCCTGCAAACGTATTTCTCCAAGAAGCTACCCAAGCCAGCACTCCTCGCTGAGGCACTTACCTTTCATGCATTTGAAATTGAGGGGATCGAGAAAAAAAATAATGACTCGGCAATAGACGTGAAGGTGCTCCCAAATCGTGCGCATGACTGTCTCTCGCACCACGGTATCGCTCGCGAAATCAGTGCAATCTTAAACATCCCGCTTGAGAAACTCCCCAAGACAAAATTTCCTAAGGCTAATAAACAGGCAAAAAAAATCGTTATTGAAGTGAAGGATAAGCGGGCCCTGCGTTATCAAGCAATCGTTATCGAGAACATACGGGTTGGACCGTCGCCAATGTGGCTACGCGCACATCTCGAGAACCTCGGACAGCGTTCAGTTTCGAACGTGGTTGATGCAACCAATTATGTGATGTTCCTCCTCGGGCAGCCACTTCATGCGTTCGACTACGACAAGCTCAAGGGTGAAAAAATAATAGTTCGTGCCGGAAAAGTTGGCGAGAAAATGACTACCCTCGATGGAAAGGAGGTTGTGCTCGACCCTGATGTCATGGTGATTAGCGACGCGGATAGAGCGCTGGGAATTGCAGGGGTGAAGGGTGGCACCCTCGCAGAGATAGACGAGAAGACGACAAATCTTGTGATTGAGTCTGCAAACTTCGATGCAGAATCTATTCGCCGGACTTCGCAGAGATTGGGGATTAAAACCGATGCGTCAAAACGTTATGAGTCAGGGCTCACTCCAACACTCACTGAAGGGGCACTTGCGATGGTTGCACACCTCATTCTCGATGTCGCAAAGACTGAGCGCACCATGGTGGGGACTCCTGTAGATAAATATCTGACAAAGCAGAAGCCGGTGAAGGTGGCAGTCACCCTCTACGACGTTTGCCATATCCTTGGAGCTGAATTTTCTGAGCGAGAAGTAGAATCCGTATGGAGGCGTCTCTCGCTCCCGTTTACAAAGAAAGGGAAGGGCAAGGACACAACTTACGCAGTTTCTATCCCTCCGGCTCGTCTTGACCTTCGTTTGCGGGAAGACCTTGTTGAAGAAGTCGGACGACTCGCCGGCTATCATAAACTTGTTGCGAAAATGCCCATTGAGAGTATTACGGTTCCTGTTTTGAATAAAGAGTGGCATGCGCGTGATGTCGCACGAGAAATAATGCTTTCCGCTGGATACTCCGAAGTGTACACCTATGGCTTCAATAGCACTGGAGAAATCGAAGTTGCCAACCCCATCTCAGGTGACAAGAAGTTTCTCCGCAATAACCTCATGGGCGGACTGAAAGGCGCGCTGAGTGAAAATCTCAAATACGAAAGCGAGGTGCGCATCTTTGAATTTGGTCATGTGTTTGGAAAAACCGATGGGAAAATTTGCGAGGAAAGTTCATTTGCCGCAATCATTGGGTTTCAAAAGCGTAAGGAATCACAAATGAAAGAGGACTTCTACACCCAAAAGGGTGTGCTCGAAACTCTGTTTGCGATACTTGGAATAAAACATGTCCGCTACGAAGAAGCTGGAGGGGAGCTTGTTGCGAGTGTGTATGTAGGAAAGGAGCTGATCGGAACTATGAGCCTCTCGGGCTTTGAACTCGATTTTGCAAAAATAGTAGAGCTCACTCATATGGAGGTTTCCTATACTCTTCCCTCGCGCTTCCCATCTATCATTCGCGACGTCTCACTATTTGTTCCGATGGTAACCCGCGCAGGGGATGTGGAGCGTGTAATCAAGAGTGCGATGGGGGAACTGGTGCGCTCACTCACACTCATCGATGTATTTGAAAAACCCGAAGAGAATAAGAAGTCACTCGCATTTCGCATGGTACTGCAGTCGCACGAGAAGACGCTTTCGGATGATGAGGCGAATACCGTCG
>JAYSWT010000140.1:0-1615 GCA_043717905.1 bacterium
ACCGTCCTGAAAGGGCGCCAACCTGAAAGGCTGTCTAGGAATCAAAGAACGAACTCTCTGAATGTGCTTCTCAATCTTTTCAAAGTGCATAAAGAATATCGTAGGATACTTTCTCCTAAAGTAATCCAAATCAGTCTTGCCCCTCTCATAAATGTCAAACAACAAACTCTCCATCGACTTTCTTCTCTGTCTCTACGCCTTTCCTTGGACTCTCTGTCTACCCGCAAACACTTTCCGTTTTATTACGTCCAATACTCCTAGCCAAAGCCAAAGCCTTGTTGGACGCAAAACAAACTCTCCTCTGTCTCCTCCTAGGATTTCTCGTTTTTATCTCACTCAAAATTACATTGCAGGAACCTTTTTCTCTGACCAACTGTCCATCTTCATCTTTCCTCTCAACGTAGAGCAAAGACGATTCGTAATGCTCATCATCAATAAATATTCCTCTCTAGTCTATTTATTACATCTGAAATTCAATGCTGTCTCGCCTCAGCTTTCGGCCTTGCTCGTACTCGAGATAGGTCTCATATCTTGTCTCTCTGTCATCTTGCGTAACCACAAAACTGCACTCATTAAAGGCATCATCATATACAATCTCAACTGTGTGGTCTCGGAAAATGTAAATAGCTCCCATCTGCGTCTTTTGAAACTGCACCAGTCCATTGCCCCCTTTTAACCAAATACTGCTGTAAAAAAGAACCGCTTCACTATGCTTCATGTATTCTAGTATAGTATAGTATACTCTTTTTTTTAAAAAGATTTATTCTACTACTACAATACAATAAATTCTATTTTCACCGCTATACTGAATACTTTATTGGGATGGTGCAGAGGCGCTAGGCTGGACCGGACTTGGTCTTTGGGACATCGTGCTTGACTTGTCCATTTCCGATGTAGTAGACCGAGTGAAATCCGTCATTTCCGACTCTAGTCCTGATGGACTCTATGATTTGCTGGTCAGTGGCCTCATAAGAGACAAAGTGATCGTTGGAAGGGATGCCCGAGTCCAGAGTAAAGTAGATCTGTCTACCCAGCAAGCAAAGGAGATCAAAATAAAATCTCATGGTAAAATTTTGGCCCTTTGTCTTTGAGAGATGGATGATTTGTTCCTGTTTGCCGAGTGAGACAGAAGCGTAAAAGTTCAATTCATCGAATGATGCGACAAAGACAAATTGGCCACTTCTCCAAGCTCCAGTGAGTGGGTTGAGTTTGTAGCCAAGGTGCTGAAGAATGTTTTCGACAGTGGCAAAAGTAGCACTAAAAGGAGTTTGTCTGATTTCAGGATAGAGTTGAAAATAGAATACTGTGTTATTCATGAAATGAGGTAGTTGTGTAGTGTCGTCCATAGGTTACGTCCCACAAGATCTGACGTCCAACAACCTTTGTCAACTAAATTATTGGACGCATTACTGCACTGTTGGACGCATCCTAGACAAGCATTGTAGGACTTATTGTAGATGGAAGGACTCGGCAAATTTGTTGAGACTTTGAGGTTAAAGTATCATCCTACTCCTGAGAGTGCTCTTGATGATGAAATTTATTCTATTAGGCTTGCTGCTAGAAAGGCCAAGAATGGAAAGTTTCATCTCAAGTCTAAAATTTCTTCTCGTGCCAT
>JAYSWT010000015.1:0-2433 GCA_043717905.1 bacterium
ATTGTTGATACTACTACCGCCGTACCAGAACAAGTTCAAGAACCCGGATTTGAAGCGATTGGACCACGCCGATCACATCGTACCCGACGAGCACCCAACCGCATGAACCTACGAGCTGCATTGGAGTTATCGTCACGCTATGCTATGTCTTCATTTCTTGAATCAGCGTCGTGTTTCAACATCGAGCGTGCACCTTACGGCTTCTCATACTCGGGCGCTGATACATTCACCTACATGTACAATGCTTTGGCAACAACATTGCCACCAAGTCCCCCAGCTTCATCGATCATTTCTGCTGATATCTTCAAAGCAAGTGTTGGAGACCCCGACACTCTCACTTACGAAGAAGCTATGTCCGATAAGGAACACGCTGATGAGTGGCGAAAGGCGGCACTCCTAGAAATTCAAGCTTTGGAACGACATGGTACCTGGGTATCGGACGAATTTGGTAATGCAACGACTAAAGTACTACCAGGCACATGGGTATTTCGACGCAAGAGAGCCCCAGATGGCAGCATCATCAAGTACAAGGCTCGGTACTGTGTTCGCGGAGACCTCCAAGAATCCGACAACGAAACTTATGCACCGGTTGTTCATTGGTCCACGATCCGATTGTTCCTAACTTTGTCCCTCCTTTTGAATTGGGAAACAAATACTATCGATTTTAGCCAAGCCTTTGTACAAGCCACGCTCAAGGACCCAGTTTGGATCCATCTGCCACGCGGCTTCCACTCCGATGACAGGGCCGAACCGAGTACGAAACCGTGCCTCAAGTTGTTGAAGAGTTTGTACGGGTTGTCCGAAGCGCCTCGATTGTGGTATCTCCATCTTTTCTCGGCACTCATCAACGATCTTGGATTCACCCAAAGCACCATCGATCCGTGCATTCTATTGAAGCCCAACATGATGATAGTCATCTTCGTTGACGACTGTGCCATTTCCTTCAAGCACAAGTGCGACTATGACGAATTAATTTCAAATCTTCGCGCACTTAAGTTTGAGCTTACTGAAGACGGTCCTTTCACCAAGTTTCTCGGAATCCAATTCACCCGAACACCAACGACCATCACTATGACACAGAGTGGGTTGATCGACCAGATCGCCGCTGCTACCGGTCTCACTACTTCAAATCCAAATCACACTCCGACGACTCACGAAGCAATTGGTAAAGATCCCAAAGGCGTTCCAATGAAGGAAACTTGGAATTACCGCTCCATCATAGGTATGCTATTGTATCTCTCGACCAACACTCGCCCCGATATTGCGTTTGCTGTCAGTCAAGCGGCACGGTTCAGCTCCAACCCAATGCAGAGCCATGCAACTGCGGTCAAAACCATCGTTCGATATTTGGTTGGTACTCGTGATCAAGGCACCGTAGTAACACCAACCGGAATGTTGGACATCAAGTTGTACGTTGACGCTGATTTCGCTGGACTATTCCGTAACGAAGATGAAACTGATCCAAACAGTGCCCGATCGCGCACAGGCTACATCATCCTACTTGGCGGTTTTCCATTGGTTTGGAAGTCTCATTTGCAAACGGAGATTAGTCTCTCCACACTTGAAGCTGAATATTCAGCCTTATCTTCTGCCACCCGAGCCCTGATTCCACTTCGTGAATTGTTGTTTGAAATCTCGGACACTATCCAATTGCCATCTGAATTGACGACTACGATAACATCTACTATCTTCGAAGACAACCAAGGCGCGTATATTCTCGGAAATACGCAGCGCGTCACATCTCGAACACGATATTTCTTGGTCAAGTATCATCATTTCTGGAGCTACATTCAACTCGAAGAAGGAAACAAGCGTCGGATGAAGCTCGACAAGGTAGCCACTGAAAATCAAGGTGCGGATTTCCTAACGAAAGGTCAGAATCGAATCATCTTTCAGCGCAATCGCAAGCAAGTTCTTGGTTGGTAGACTACTACAACATATGAACCTATCCTCGAGGTGATAGTGTTTGGAAGGAAGGGAGGATATTAAAACTTGATAGCTTTATGGGGGTAATCAAGTGGCAAGGGAAGGATACATATTATATATATATACGAACACCGAACAAATGAAAATTACATAAAATGGGGATCAACTTTCGATTGTGTGAGAGGGAGAGTTGGAAGTCTGACAGGCCTGAACGGGTGATTTCCGTTTTGCGTCTGTCCGTCGTCCATTATTCACTTCACACCGGGCGAGTACCGGTAGGCAAACTCCGGGGGTACCAAAGTCACTATCTCGGTACAAGCAACGGAACTGTGAAGGATGCCACCACCGTGAATCAAGTCTCGACCAACAGCTATTCATGCCTAACTAAATTGAGTTGGCCTGAGATTACATACGGTGACTGGAAAGCTCAGAAAACGAACGCATCTAACTAAAGGGAAGCTTATGAGGAATGGCATACCATTCGTTCTTGCCGGGCAAACTATGAAG
>JAYSWT010000141.1:0-4122 GCA_043717905.1 bacterium
ATCTCGCGTGTTTGTGTACCGTAGAAAGCTAGATATCGCTCCAATGTGAGCTCTTAGATATTTCATCAGGCGATATGTGCTCATAGTTTTATCATATGAAGGATGACACAGACGACATTGGTTTTATATGATTCAAAGATGCATAGAAGGGTATTTTAATAGCGTATTGTAGATGACTGGTTTGTTTTTTTACAAAGACAGTGCCTTATTCCTGTATACAAATTGTATTCACTTGCGAGTAAAAAACCTAGTAATATTTTAGAAATAGCCGACTTTGAGAGGGTTGATGATATTTTTTTTCAAAAAAAGGTCATAAAAAAGGACGATTTTACCCTATTTCTCCTTTATTTGAAGATAAAAGAGAGATTTTTCAAAAAACTTTTGACAGGAGACTTTTTTTCTCTATATTACGCCTCGTTCTCTCGACAGCAAAACTTTCGAGAAAACATTGCTCTTTTACATAATCAGTATACAAAGAAGGTGAGGTTTCCGTGCAACTTCGGCACGTTAAATATAGAAAAAAATATTCAAAAAAGTTTTAAAGAGTTTGATCATAGCTCAGGATGAACGCTGGCGGTGCGCCTAACACATGCAAGTCGAACGCGGGTCTTTTAGAATCATATCATAATGAAGCAAGTCGCAAGATGAGTGGATCTATATCGTGAAACTTTTTGACCTGAGTGGCGAACGAGAGAGTAATGTATTGGTATCTCCCCCCAAGTCAGGGATAGCCCATCGAAAGATGGATTAATACCGGATAGTCCCGCAAGGGTAAAGCAGCAATGCGCTCGGGGAAGAGCCTGTATCCTATCAGCTAGTTGGCGGGGTAATAGCCCACCAAGGCAATGACGGGTAGCTGGTCTGAGAGGACGACCAGCCTCGATGGGACTGAGACACGGCCCATACACCTACGGGTGGCAGCAGTGAGGAATCTTCCACAATGGACGAAAGTCTGATGGAGCGACACCGCGTGAAGGATGAAGGTTTTGTTATTGTAAACTTCTTTTCTCAGGGACGATAATGACGGTACCTGAGGAATAAGGGACGGCTAACTATGTGCCAGCAGCCGCGGTAATACATAGGTCCCAAGCGTTATCCGGAATTACTGGGCGTAAAGCGTCTGCAGGTGGAAAAGTGTGTCAGATATGAAAGACCGGGGCTCAACCCCGTGTTTGTGTCTGAAACTGCTTTTCTCGAGTGAGCAAGAGGTATGCGGAATTTATGGAGTAGGAGTGCAATCCGTTGACACCATAAAGAACACCAAAAGCGAAGGCAGCATACTGGGGCTCTACTGACACTCAGAGACGAAAGCGTGGGTAGCGAAAGGGATTAGATACCCCTGTAGTCCACGCCCTAAACTATGATGATTAGGTGTTGGTCCTTCGGGATCAGTGCCGTAGCTAACGCGTTAAATCATCCGCCTGAGTAGTACGGCCGCAAGGCTAAAACTCAAATGAATAGACGGGGGCCCACACAAGCAGTGGATCATGCGGTTTAATTCGATACTGAACGAGGAACCTTACCCAGACTTGATATCTAGGAAACCCTGTAGAAATATGGGGGTGCCCGCAAGGGAATCCTAAGACAGGCGCTGCATGGTTGCCGTCAGCTCGTGCCTTGAGGTGTTCGGTTGAGTCCGTTAACGAGCGAAACCCATGTCATTAGTTATTATGTCTAATGAGACTGCCTGAGTTAATCAGGAGGAAGGTGTGGATGACGTCAAATCAGCATGGCCCTTATGTCTGGGGCTACACGCATGATACAATGGTCGGTACAAAGAGCTGCAAACTGGCGACAGTAAGCGAATCTCATAAAGCCGATCTCAGTCCGGATTGTAGGCTGCAACTCGCCTACATGAAGTTGGAATCGCTAGTAATCGCTGGTCAGCTATACAGCGGTGAATTCGTTCCCGGGCCTTGTACACACCGCCCGTCACACCATGGAAGCTGGTTATGCCCGAAGTCGTTACTCTAACCGTTTGGAGGAGGACGCCTAAGGTAGAATTAGTGACTGGGGTGAAGTCGTAACAAGGTAACCGTACTGGAAGGTGCGGTTGGATCACCTCCTTTTAAAATGAAAAATTTTAAAAATTATGGTCGATACAAATGCTTTTAAGTCCAAAAGAGTTTCAGTTTCACTGAGTTCTTTTGGATTTCTATTATAGCCTGTTGGCTATAAAATGGTTAGTAGAAGTGTGATGACGTTTCGAAATTTGTGTGAAGATGCAAAGGAAAAGTTGACTTCATGCTAGTCTTCAGCTAAATTTAATTCAAGGGCTATTAGCTCAGTTGGTTAGAGCGCACCCCTGATAAGGGTGAGGTCTCTGGTTCAAATCCAGAATGGCCCACCTAACCCTAACTAGGTGGGGGTTTAGCTCAGTTGGTAGAGCACCTGCTTTGCAGGCAGGCTGTCAGCGGTTCGAGTCCGCTAACCTCCACTCCCGAGAAATTCAGCACCAGCCAAAAGCAAAAGAGCCAAAAGCTGAATGCTGGAGAAATCTCCAGTATCGCACCTTGAAAACTGCATAAAAAAACAACAACCAAGAATGTAGGTGAATCCATTGGGAAAGCGAAAGCAAATCCTAATGAAAGTAGCAGACAAAAGAAATCAAGCCAAAATCAAGTCAAGCGACTAAGGGCTAACGGTGGATACCTAGGCACATAGAGGCGATGAAGGACGTGGCGACCGACGAAACACTCCGGGGAGCTGGAAGCAAGCATAGAGCCGGAGATATCCGAATGGGGCAACCCCAAGGACTCGAAAGAGTAGCAAACCCAGCGAACTGAAACATCTTAGTAGCTGGAGGAAGAGAAAGTAAAAACGATTCCCCTAGTAGCGGCGAGCGAAGCGGGAAGAGCCCAAACCAAGAAGTTTACTTCTTGGGGTAGCGGGACAGTCACCAGCGTACAGAGAAGTTAGACAAAGCAGTTGAAAGCTGCACCAGAGAAGGTGAAAGTCCTGTAGTCGAAAGTAGAACAGAGCGTGACTGTATCCCGAGTAGCACGGGGCCCGTGAAATCCCGTGTGAATCAGCGAGGACCATCTCGTAAGGCTAAATACTACTGTGTGACCGATAGTGAACCAGTACCGCGAGGGAAAGGTGAAAAGAACCCCGGAAGGGGAGTGAAATAGAACATGAAACCGTTAGCTTACAAGCAGTGGGAGGACGATTTAACGTCTGACCGCGTGCCTGTTGAAGCATGAGCCGGCGAGTTATAGGCAGTGGCAGGTTAAGACCCTATGGGTTGCAGCCAAAGCGAAAGCGAGTTTGACAAGAGCGCCCGTGTGAAAGCACAGGTCACTGTTTATAGACCCGAACCCGGGTGATCTAACCATGTCCAGGATGAAGCTTGGGTAACACCAAGTGGAGGTCCGAACCGACTGATGTTGAAAAATCAGCGGATGAGGTGTGGTTAGGGGTGAAATGCCAATCGAACCCGGAGCTAGCTGGTTCTCCCCGAAATGTGTTGAGGCACAGCGGTCGAGATTAAGTTTAGGGGTAAAGCACTGTTTCGGTGCGGGCTGCGAGAGCGGTACCAAATCGAGGCAAACTCTGAATACTAAACTGGTACTCGGCCAGTCAGACGGTGGGGGATAAGCTTCATCGTCAAGAGGGAAACAGCCCAGACCACCAGCTAAGGTCCCAAAATGACTGCTAAGTGATAAAGGAGGTGGGATTGCAGTGACAACCAGGAGGTTTGCCTAGAAGCAGCCACCCTTGAAAGAGTGCGTAATAGCTCACTGGTCTAGCGATCCTGCGCCGAAAATGAACGGGGCTAAGCAGTCTACCGAAGCTGTGGAATAAATGATTTAAAAATCATGTATTGGTAGGGGAGCGTTCCGCAACGGTGTGAAGCACTAGCGACAAGCAGGTGTGGACTGTGCGGAAGTGAGAATGTCGGCTTGAGTAGCGCAAATGTGGGTGAGAATCCCACACCCCGAAACCCTAAGGGTTCCTCCGCCAGGCTCGTCCGCGGAGGGTGAGTCAGGTCCTAAGGCGAGGCAGAAGTGCGTAGTCGATGGATAACGGGTCAATATTCCCGTACCTGACATTGTTGGTGCAGAGGGACGGAGAAGGCAATCGCCAGCCGGATGTTGGTTACCGGTTTAAGTATTCGAGGTG
>JAYSWT010000142.1:0-1612 GCA_043717905.1 bacterium
GAATTAATTATCCCTAATTCACGTTTTGGAACAGATCTTTCACCTTTTCACGGCGATGCGTCCCTGTTGACTGAGTTCCTCGAACGTTTTTTGATCATATCGAATGCCTACAAATGGACAGATGACGACACATGTCGTCGGTTCCCCCTGTATTTACGAGGATCAGCCTTGGATGCCTATCTGGCATTGGACGCGAAAGTTAAAACAAAATGGGCAGACCTTCTCATGACTTTTAAAAAACATTACATCACTGGTGATAGTGCGAAGGTCTCCAGTCGAGAGTTTCGCACCCGTCAACAAGCTCCTTCTGAAACGGTTGAGACTTACGCTTATGCCCTTCGTAAATTGGCTCGAACTGCTTATCCCGTTTTTGATAATGATCAATTAAATCTCGTTTTGATTGATCAATTCATGGTGGGTCTCTGTTCCTCGTTGCAAGCTGCCATCTGGGACAAGGAATTTTCTACTTTTGATGAAGCAGTAGCAAAAGCAACGTCAATGGAATATCGTCAGAAGTTACTTTTAACCTCCTTTCCTATTCGGTCGAATACAGTTTCTACTCAACATTTGATTCATTCTGCTGATCGGGAAAAAATTAATTCAACGGCGGACTATTTTTATGAAATTTGCAGACGCACATGTCATTTGACGCGGTCTTGAAAACGTTTAACTGACAACAATGTTGCTCCTTTGAATAAAGTTACTTGTTTTAAATGTGGTAAGGTTGGACATAAAGCAAATACATGTCTAGATCTTCAGTCGCGTATCACAGTTAATGTTCCCACATGTTATCGTTGCAACGTTCAAGGCCATAAAGCAGATGTATGTCCTGAAAAAGATCGCGGTGATCAGCGGAATGTTTCTTCCTTCGCCACACCACCAGAACGCAAACAGGTGACATGTTTTCGATGCCGTTTAATGGGACATAAGGCTGACGTATGCACGGCTACATACGTTCAAACAGGAAAACATAGTCTTTTGACTTTTAATGATGAATTGTTATCCCAGCCTTCGAATAATGATTCTTATGCTTTGACAGTGGAGAACAAAGAATTACGAACATGATTGGCTCGGTTAAGGGATAAACTACCTCCCTCTAACGTAAATACTGTTTGGTCTAAACATGGTCATGCACAACAACAGATTTCGATGGATAAAATAGAACGACACGATCCTGTTATGGAAATGAATTTTGATAGAGTGTTGGTTGATAAATATTATGGTAATGTTAGTGATGAACCTAGATTGTTGGAGAAAACTTTGGGTGATGTTTCTTCGCCGATACTTGTGATGGATAGTGACGAAGATGATCTGTTTTTAAGGGATGATAATGTTTCCTTGGATGGAAATGATGCTATGCACAGCACAATGAGGAGTGATATTTCTGATGTATTGTGCCGACCGTTTTGAGAATGGGGAGACGAGAAGGTAGATGATGTTTCTCTGACACATGACACACAGAACACCGTCGCTTGTGTTCGTAAGTTTGCAAAACTGGAGTCATGTTGGTCGGAGGAATGTCGAGTAAATCCTTCTTTGACCTCTACCTCGGATGAGTCTGCGAATATGTTGAATTTAAAGCCTGATACTTGCAGTGACGATGCTGAAGTAC
>JAYSWT010000143.1:0-1608 GCA_043717905.1 bacterium
CGACCAGGATCGATAAGACATTCTACACAAGTGGTGGGGCCGACGGGCGTCGTTTCAAATGAAGCCGGGTCAGAAGGTCTCGGACGCTCACCGACAAAATCAACAAGAGTCGTCGATTAGGTTTATTTCGAAATAAGGAAAGTATCGAACATAGCACAGTGTCAAATCGGTAATATCCACGACTGGCTCAAAAGCATACGACTCCACAAGTACTCTAACACGGCGTATGAAAAGTCTGCATCATTGCCTGTCACCTTTGAATGCAAGCCACAATTGCAAGTGGCGGTAGCGCGGCCGCCAAGAGTTTGCTCTAAACAAGATGACGAAGTGACCATTTACGTTAAGAAAATAATTGATAGAATCAAGCAAGAAACAGATGTAGCGAACAGCATGAATAAAGACAAATTATCATGTAAAAGGGCCAAAAAAAACTAACGCCTTCAACATTCCCCTTTCCAAATCGATGTTAATTAACAGCATTAACCACGACTGCCGACACATTCTTCCTATAGACATTGATTCTACGAGCCGACATGTTTCGGCGACCATCGGCGCCGCTCAACAATTGACTTTATCCACTATAACATCGAGTTGTATCATGATCACTGCCGGCCAAATGTTGGATAAAATAGCCCAAGTCACAGGCACTCAATCGTCGAGACAAACTCAAATCGAGGAGAAACACAACATAAAGAAGGAAGCGGTCCCAATAACAGACAAACGTCTGAGGCACAATAGCGGGAAATCTGATGGGTTCCTTGAGTTCGTCAGTGACATAGAAAAACGCACCTTTTTCTCGAGATTTGGATCAAGCACATCTAGCGACACGTTGGTAACGAATGACATCTCTATGTCTCCACTGCCAACCACCATGGCAACATCTAGAAAAGTGTTCTCCAAGTGGTCGACATCAACAGGCGTCATTATTTCACCAGTGACCGGTTTATTTCAGAACAAGGTAGATGTTGGTCAACCAATGAGGTCTATTCTCAAGAAGTCGAGTTTAACTATAAATCCATCGACGAGACCAGTCAGTAAACCATGTGCGGTTGTTGTGACCCTGAATAACAAAACCTTTCACGACTCTCTCTCATACGCCGAGTATGAACATGGCCCAAATAACATTATGAAATCCTCTATTTCGCATTTGAAACGTAAAATCAAATCAGAGCCAGAAGATGTTGATTTAAAGCAACATTTCAAAAAGTCCAGAAGCGAAAGTGGCCCTGTTCTGTATGACACTCTTTTCCAATCATATTCCACGATGTCAGTGAAGAAGATCAAGAGGTCACTAAAAAAATCTCGAATTGAGTCTTCAGCTGTGCAAAATCTAAATTATAAAAAAATGAATATTGATCCAAAGAATAATTAATCAATTACCATCTTGTCGTCACAATGACGTAGCTCCAAATGATTGGAGGATGGTCCACTGTAAATCAATAATAGATCCTATAAAAAGGATGGAGACAGACATTCTCCCCCACTAAATTTCTTGTACTGAAATTTGCTTCAAACTTTGCGAATTGTTGAGCTCCTATATTTGTGAATAAAAATTGTTGAATTATGCTCCTTGAAGTGCTTTGCGAATTGTACGAACCCAAACAAAAG
>JAYSWT010000144.1:0-1607 GCA_043717905.1 bacterium
ACCAATGGCAAGACAGAGAAAAACCGAAGAATGTACCTTGTCCACAGGGTCAGTATTGATAAAATATGGTTAGCATTAAACGTCAAAATAGAATGCACACGTAAAAAGACCAATAGGCTACAGGCGGCTGACATCCGGCATATCGATGACGCATTATCAGCACAGGACCGCTGCAATTAAATTGCAAATAATTTGTACACATTGTAAAAATCCAAGAATTATTTACGAATCAAAATATCTGGTCCGTGGCAGTCCTTATTTGTAACATACAACTCTCTAACGCTACGCTATCGAGAGTTGTACAGCCGTCCCATGCTGCTCGACGTGCGCAGGAAAACTGCCAATCTTCATTGGATAACATTATCTAATTATTTGCGGCACTAAAAACTAAACCGAACACACTCCTTTTTAGATGGGCGATCGTTGCAACTGTACCTTCGTAGACATGTACGGTGGCATTGTCAACTAGTAGAGCGATTGCTTTAGTTTATAGCAGACCATCTCGCCAGTCTGAGTTCAGACCTCGCATGAGAGTGGTGAAGGTGGATATTGGGGAACATCGTCCAACCTTATGCATGGAGAATATAAATGTTAAACGATGATGATGATGAGGCTATGGTATCCTAGTTGGTTATGGGTAAAACCCAGCCCAGCCGGGAGTTGAAAATGTGTATTTCTTGCTCGCTCTTTCGCAACTCTTCCTCAACTATATAACCTTCCGTCACTTTTCGTCTAAAAATAAGGAACAGGTCTTTCTGCCATCATGCTCCTGTCTTGTGGAACTCTCTTCCTACTGAAATGTGCCAAATCTCACCCACACTCTACTTCCGACTTACCACTGGCTCTTTCTTCTTCCCAATTTCATTCTCGTTTTAAAACCTTCCTCTTCCTACATTCCTATCCTCCTTAGTCTGTTGCACCCGCAGAACGGATGCTTCCGGTTTCGGACCTGGCTTTCTATTTCATTCATATCATGCTCATTTTATCATTCATTCACATCCATCTTCATTCACCCCGCCTTTCTATTTACGGCTGAACTTTATTCGGTGTCTGAGAGTAAGTCATCTCATTTGAGATGGCTTTTACGGGCACTTTAAATCTCCTCATTCATCGCTTTAATTCATCCTCACTTCATTTCATTCATCTCGTTTTTAGTTCTTCATCTCATGTTTTATATGAGGAATTAGTTATAGTTAGTTATATTTTGGCAGTTGCGACTATAATAGGCCTACCGGGAACTCACTGTTTAGCTGCAATCCGCAATGCAAGAATTGAGAGGGGCCCAATGTTGGAGTCCCTATTTTATGTGAAAAGGGGACTCTGGGGGTCGGCGATGATGCCATTCGTTAGATCGACTATGGTTTTCTATATGCTGTCTGTTGACACTGACATCTAATTCTCACCGTTTAGCCGCAATGTGCGTTTGTAATTTAAAGTTTGGGGAAGGTCCCGTGATCTTCACATGTTTGACCTACTATCTTGTAGAGGATTTCGTAAAACATTGCTGTTCAGAATTTGACATCGATCGGACGATCCGTCTTGGAGTAATTCAAAATGCAACACAAGCGTGACAGACAGACATACATACAGACATAAGCTTACAGACA
>JAYSWT010000145.1:0-1605 GCA_043717905.1 bacterium
CATGAATCCGAATGTTTTGAATTTTACCGTGGCTCCGTAACATTGTCTGAATGTCTTCCTCTTGACATCGTTTATGTAAATTATTAATCCAGAGATAGCGAGTAATTTTCATTGTAACAATGTATTTGTCCAACTAATCCAACATATAATCGTACAATCGTTGCTTAAATGCCCTTTAGATGTCCGATATTGTCGATCACAAAATGGAAGTTATGTATGAGTCTATATACAATGGATTTTTTAAGAAAATCAATAATTTATTCGTTTGACAAATCCTTATTCTTTCACTTTTTAGACACTAATAGTGTCCATCTTTTGATTTTCAAGGTTACATGTAGCTGCACGCTATATAGTTTTTGTTAATTATTAATGTTTTTTTGGTTGTCTTCGCCTCGTTTCCTCGTCGTCGTAATTGTTTGTTATGTCTTTGGTAGACATAAATAGTGTCCCCCAACGATGGGGAGTTCAGGGTTGGGATCACCACAAACAGCCCCCATCGATAAGCGCGGAGCGGCGAGATAAGATGAGGTGAGGTACGGTGTGGTGATGAAATTGTGATGATGTGAGAAAAAGTTGTGATAAGGGTGAAATTGGTATACAGTATGTATGTACATATGTTCAAGGTCGGTGGTGGTTGGTGGTGGTATATTGCGTGGTCACAGAGGTTGCGTTCTAGTGAGGCGTGTCTGTGTGTTCGGGTCTGAATTTGACTCTAGATTCCGGGCCCACCGTACGCGGTTGGAGCGCGTGTTCGCCGAGGGTGGTCCGGAAGAGTTCGGGAGGATGTTTTTGCAATCTATGTCAGTGGGAAGATGGCATGCGTTGGTTCGTTTGTTTCTGTGTGTTGCATGGTCTACAGACTGTTGGTTGTAGGTGGGAAAGGTGTATGTTGCTGGTGTTGCGATGGGTGATGTTTCCGTGACGTGTTCAGCTTGCGACTCGTGCGCGTGCCAAACCGTATGCTCTCAGTATCAACGAGAAGCACAGAGGGTGGAGTGGATAATTCCTGTGTGTGTGTCAGAATGAAATATGGCGCATGCGCGTTAAGAGGTGGGCTGAGTGTAACGTCAGGAAATGGTAGTGGTGCGGTAGTTTCTGTTGGCGGAAGATCTTCTGAAAACCCAAAAGCTGGTTTTAGGCGTGATAAATTTATTGTCTGGTTTATCCCGTCAATCATGAGGTTGGCGTAGTTGCCGTGAATCCCTATGGTGGGGAAAGGTACAGGATACCTAGAATTAAAACCGGAGTCTTGTATCTTTCGGATCAAAGCGTGAGTGGCCTGATGAAAATTTTTGGGAACATACGGCTTGTACGAACTAGAGAAGCTGAAAGATGGATTCGTGTCCAAAGAGAGGAAATGGTTTCGAGCTGTCTAGTTCGTCAAGAGTTGGTTCCTTACCAAAATCAATGAGTGCATTCGGTAAAGAAGTTGATGTTCCAAAGAGGAGTTGGGATGGCGAAGTGCCTGTTGTACGGGACGGAGTATTTCTCCACCCCAGTAGGACGAATGGTAGAGCTTGTGTCCAGTTGCAATCTTTTGTGAGAATGCGCAACGAAGTTTTCAACGTGCGGTGAAAACGTTCCAACATACCATTTGTTTGAGGA
>JAYSWT010000146.1:0-1603 GCA_043717905.1 bacterium
GACTACAGACATAAAATGGCATTCGGCCAGCTCGTGCGTGGTCAAAATAATTACAGACCCCCGAGCACAAATTCATGAAATTTGCGCTTTCACTGCGCGGAAGGAGATGATTGTGCCTAGTTGGTTCAAACTATCCGCTGATGATTACGTAATGTCTAATATAACAGTCGTCACCCAGATCTGTGATGGTGAGCTACCAAAACCTTTTAGCGACCCTAAATGTGACCTTTGCATGATAAGACCAGCCTGTGGTTGCAAATTAATTCACAGATCTGAGAGTGGTAGGCCAGAGAATTGATAATACAAGCCTGGCCTTGTGCGATGAATGATTCACGTGTGATGAGCGTTTTACACTCTGTCAATCTGGCAGTTTTAGCTAAGTTTTATGACCTAACCAATGCGAGTATTATGTCTCACGATTTGTTCGATTTTAGCGAACTTAAAGAACCTAAGCCTATAGAGTGGCCTATTTTTGAAGCAGACTCCGAGAGACTGCTAGCGGCTGACAAAGCAGCCGGCTATTCGCTTGAAAAGCTGGCTATCAGCATGCAAAACGATTCGGTCGTTCTGCATAGTTCTTCAGAAGCGTTACTGCATGACCTCATTTCGGTGGTCTTGACAAGTTTGAGAGAAACTGTGCAGCAGCTAGTATGAGTTATTATATTTAGGCCAAGATTGGGACTAGGCTAGCACACATGTAAATATTAACTACTTATCTTCTCCTATTACCTCCTACCTACAGATCGGATGCCGTTCTACAAATGCTACTTATACAAGCATAGGCAGCCGAAAGGTGAGTGACAAATGAGTACCAGAGCAGAGCGGACCCAAAAGCGAGTAATTACACGGTAATTGGGAACTCCGTCCGGCGAGAGTAGGAGAGCAACCTACTAGGGCTTTACGGGGGTCTCGTTTCTCGAGCACAAATACGGCTCAGACCCTATGAGGTAATAAGTGCAAACGAGCATTTCCTGTTAGTGGTCTCTGCTAAAATAATATAACGCCTACGCCGACGCAGACATTGCTTAGCGCATGCATACAGTGCACAGAAGATGCAACTATGCGCATGCACACAATAGCGTGTCTACATGCGGGCCGCGCATAGGACGTATTTTTGGCAGCGCATTAGAGCGACAATCAACTTGTTTTTTGTCCGTCTCAGCAGGCGTAAAAAAATCATGCGCAGTTATGTCATAGTCCGCGTGTTAGTTAGTTAGTTAGTTAGTTAGTAGTCATATAACGTGACATATAGCTGCAAAGCTTCAAGGGCACGTATAGCTAGCCATCAAAATGTGTGATAGCTAGCTAGTCCGCATCATTTCGTGACATACACACACAGCTCAAATTTTACCCAATCGTTAATGGACAAGACATTTCGGAAATTGTAAAAATCATTATGGTGAATGAAATCTACTAAAGTAAAATTTGCCCAATGTGACTTTGTGACTGAATGACTTGTAAAAAATCCTGTGTTTTCCATGTGTATAGGTGTTCCAAAATGTGTGATAGGGGTTTTTATTAGTTACAGCATGTTACCTCGCTTTTCCCTAAAATCCTCAGCTCAAATATATTTTGTTGCTTTTAAATAGATCTAATTGATGTA
>JAYSWT010000147.1:0-1601 GCA_043717905.1 bacterium
TGAGGCTCGTTGTGTCTTGTGGTGAGGCACTTCGCGGGTGGTCGGTCAGAACAGCTGGTTCTCTGAGAAAGGGGAGAGAAGTAGCACAGGTATAGGAGATCACCACAAATAGCCCCCACCGGTAAGCGCAGAGCGCGGAGGGCGATTTCACAAAATGTCGTGTCGGGGATCACATCCAGGGAGTAGTCCGTGTCGGGACCCGCCGCCCAATTAGGATCGGGGTGTCAAGCCGCCGAAGCTCATTGATGTAATCCTCGAGTGGACACTTTGTGAAATGCGAGTTGTTAGTTGTTTGGGTTCATGTGTGAAACGTGAACGATGTGTCGGAAATAAACGGAAATGGTGTCAAAAGGTGTTGTGTTTTCGCGTGTCGTTGAGTGGTTGTAAGAAGGGTATCATGTGGCTCTTTTCAAATGTCGTAGAGAGTTGATTGAGATAGTTGATTAATTAGGTGATTTTGGAAAATGTAATTTTATAGACATTATATATGTACATTAAAAAGGAACAACTATACACATTTGTACATAGTATGAGACAGGTGCGGCATCCTGTGTCATGAGCGTACGAAAGAGAGGTAAGAGAAGAAAGTAAGATCAAGTAAGTGTGAGTTCACAAGGGTTGTGTCCGTAAAAGTCGTTGTGGCAAATTGGGATTCGTGTCGACTGTGATGTTCCTAGCCCATTTGACGTGATTTGGTTGCGCGTTTGATGGAGGTGATATGGGTGGTTTAGAAATGAAATCATAGTCGGATTGTGAAGGCAAAGATGTTGCGTTAGTCCAAGTGTTCTTCTTGGTAATTTTGTCTAGATTACGTTGTCTGCAAACTGTGGTTTCAATTGGATGTGGAATAGTTGGTTCCACAGCAGGTTCCGTCGTTTCCGATGTAGAGTCCGATGATGCGTCGTTGGAAATTTCAAGAGGTGGTGAAATGTTCCGTGTTTCTGGTATGCTTAGTGGAACGAAAATGGGTGCTTGTGCGTTGAGTGGAGGATGGTTAATGATGTTTCCTTGTGAGGGGATGTCCTCCGAAAAACCAAAAGCTGGCTTGAGCCGTGACAAGTTAATATTTTGGTTTACGCCGTTGCTTATTAGGTTGGCGTTGATAGGATAAGATCCAGAATACCTATGGTTAAAACCCAAATCTTGGAAGATTGGAAGGAAGGATTAGAGTCCATTGAAAGAAAGTGAGTCCTAGCAGCCTCCAACTCGTCAGGTGTTGGTTCATTTCCGAGTTCGATAAGTTCATTCGGCATGGAAGTTGAAATGTCGAAAAGCAGTTGGGATGGCGAAGGGCCGGTTGTGCGGGATGGAGTGTTTCTCTACCCGAGGAGCATGAAAGGTAGAGCTTGTGTCCAATTATATGCGGTGGTTAGGTGAGGTTTTTAAAGTTCGGAGGAAACGCTCTAACATCCCGTTTGTCTGGGGATGGTACGCGGTGGACTTCAGATGCTTTATCCTGAAATTGAAAATAAGCTTTTTGAAACGTTGAGATTCGAACTGTGCTCCACGATCGGAAATTATGCTCAGCGGCCCGCAATATCGGGCGATCCAATCCTTTACAATGTAATGGGCTACCTTTTCTGCAGAAGTTGACTTAAATG
>JAYSWT010000148.1:0-1600 GCA_043717905.1 bacterium
ACCTCCTTTCTAAGGAGTTCTAAACCCTTCAGTAATGAAGAGGAACTCACACTCGAACATCAGGTTCAAAAACTATTGATGAACAGCAGCCACTCGAGATGAGTGGACTTTTTTATTGGCTCGAGAAGACACGTTATGAAATCAATGCAAGTTTAGGAAATGCAGTTCTAAACCCTTTTGGATCAAACGTGCAAAGCCCAAAACCACGCACCAAAGCGTGTGCGCCAATCACGAAATCCGCGATCAAGCGTTTGGGACTATTTGAGTCAGCGCGATATCGTAAATGCATGGCTCGAGCAAGACCAGCCTCAATCCAAACTTGTTCAGGGATTAACCAATCCACTTCAATCCCAAAATCCTCGAGAAACAGGTGAAGCGCTGGTAATGTCATTTCTGGAATGCACAAAGCTTCACTGAAAACCAATGGGCAAATACTGATTGGGGCATCGGCATATTGCACCAGAATATTTATGGAATGACCATGATGTACGTGCTGTGTTTGCAGTAAAGCCTGTACGAAATTGGTGTCAAGGCACAAGGTTATTTCTGGCACAGGCGGTCTTGCTCCCATTTTTCAAAAGCCATTTCATCGTCATGATCCCAACCACGTTCTGCACGGCTTTGCTCGAGAAATTCTGATTCTGTTTTGGGTGCAGACCCAGTCATTCGAGCGTGTTTGGCAATCAATGTCCGAACGTCCCTTGTTTTGCGCCTAACAATAATTGAATCGCCTTGTTGCTCAAACTCCAGCAAGTCCCCTGGGACTACACCAAGATTTGCGAGCACCCAATCAGGCAGTTGGGTTGTGCCATCTTTTCCGAGCTGCACGATTTTGTTCATGGGATTAGTTTAGGGGAAAATCAGTGAAATGCAAAGCTCGAGAGAGTGGACTTTGTATTCCTCCAGAAGCCAAAATCGAGTACAATGCCCGCATGAAAACCCTCGAGATTCCCGACGATGTTTATGACTTGCTCGAGACGTATCGTACTGTTTTTGATCTGAGCTTGAGTGACGTACTGCGTGACGCTTTTGAACGTTACGGTATTCATGCGGATTCTGAACAACATGACATACTCGAGGAACAAGAAGTCTTGCAAAGTCGAACGAAGCGTCTGGCTGGAGAACCTACCGTTTCACTTTAGGATATTGCGCGGCAATTGCAAGTATGAATGCTCGATTGCCGAATGCACCTTTTACAGTTCAGTTGTCCAAAGCTGCCGAGCAGCAATTGCGTGACTTAAATCAAGAGGCACAACAACCGTTAGTCGTGGCGCTCATGCGCCTTCGGGATACAGGTGAAGGTGATATTGCGTTTCTTAAAGGGAATCTGGCTGGTTTTCTGCGTTTACGGGTCGGTCAGTTTCGTGTGGTGTTCACGCTCGAGCAACGCGTTTTGATTGTTGACCGAATTGGAAATCGCAAAGACGTTTATGGGTAATGATTTTGAGAGAACACGGGGAGAATTAAAGTAAATCTCCCCTATCAAACCATATTCGACACTCGAGTTAAACGTTCTCAAACACCAAAACTCGAGCTTAGCATCAACATTACTGACAAATTCAAACCTTTTTCGCCTGAAACTCAAACCCGCAATGCTTGC
>JAYSWT010000149.1:0-1599 GCA_043717905.1 bacterium
TTAAAAGGAGTACCCGGTGAGTGACTGGTGGATTATCGCGGGATCCAACTACGAATAGTAAAACACCAAGACTTCTACTAATGTAACTATATTTCACAAACACTGACTGCGTACTCCCAAATTACAGTTACGGCAAAGCTATTGAAGTTAATTTACCTAAACAATCCCATTAGACTCCAATCTTCGTACCAAAGATTAAGTCGTCACGAGATAACTCTAAAAAAGGCGTCAAGGTAGTTAAAAGTGGAGGACACTGTCACACGTATTCCTGGACGCAGACTGATGAGAACACGATTTAACAATTGAATAGCTAAAATGACTGTGGTGACCTCCCCCTACATTCTCATCCCTCCTCCCCTCATACTTCAGGAAATCAAGTCGGACCAGATCAGAGACACCCGAGGAGCGCATATTCGGAGCACGTTTTTGCAGCGGTTTTCTGCACCTGCACCTACCGACTCGATGTCCCGAGCGTACTCGAAGTCCAATACACGGCATTGACACAACAGGGGTCGCCGATATCCGCCAACCAGTAGTGGAGCATGTTACTGTGATCAAGCGCACTGTCGCCGGTCTGACACCATTTTTCTTGCTATAAATTGACGCTTGATGCCTATGCTGATTCTTCGAAAACAAATCCAGGAAGTTCGCCAATAATAGTTTTGACAATTGAAGATGTACCCTCTCAATCGCCGAATAACATACATACATTATGGTCGAAATCGGCCGATTTGCTCACAGTCCAGTTGCAATTACCACCTAAATACTACTGGAACAATATATCAACCCTGAAACAAAATATGCGAAATCCTGTGATATAAATTATTTTATTGATGCAAGCGACAGTCGATGTGAAGATATCAACGAAGGATGTTTAGTGAACGACAGCGATCTGGCGCTGAATTTACAATGTGATACAGTCAACGATACAGAAGTAAAGGAAGACGATATTTTGACAATACCAGTAAAACGTTCAAATCTTTCCACTGCCGGCAAGAGGCCGGCTCGATTAGATCCCGAATCACCGCCTGTCAGTCCTAATCATAATCCAAACGCTGATAAAAAGTCACATCACAATAAGCGACATCCGAAAGATCAAGATAACTGACAATAACAGCGTTCAGTCCATCACTACGTTGATACGCGTCAGAAATCCTAGTGGTAACACAATTGAGTGGAACGGAGCTTGGTCAGACAATTCTGGAGAATGACAATCGATCACTGAGAATGACAAAAGAATGATCGGTCTCGTTAAAAATGTTCCAAGTCGTCTTCGGAGGTGGTAGAAACGCATTTTTAGACGTAAGGACAGCGATCCCGAATATTTAGACACAAATGGGTCTAGAACGGACATTAATGGCAAAGTATGATGCAAGATATAATACCGATCATGTTTTGGGACTCTTTTAGCCGTGGCATATGCTTCACAATGACGAAAATAGCTCTGATCCAAGCCTATCTCAAATGACGACCAAAGCCATCGAAATATTACTGAAAAATGAAAATTCAATAAAATAATAAAGATCAATTAATGTCTTACCGTCATTATGACGTGTCGGATCCCCATTGGAACAGATCCAAAAGACAAGAAAATTTCTT
>JAYSWT010000150.1:0-1597 GCA_043717905.1 bacterium
TCTTCTTGATGTAGGATTGAGCTCCCCATGCTAAGGTACCGTCTTCGTCACGATAGAAGTTACCTCCTAGATGGTAGGAAGGTTCTCCAACACCTGCTAGTTTGTAGCCATAGGTGTCCTTGAGGGAGTCAAAGAATGCTTGGGGGTTGAGAGACATATGCATGATGTCATCAACATACACACAAATGTACTCATAGTGGGATCCACAGTCCTTCAACCAGACATCATTGTCTGCCTTGCAAGGCGAGTAGCCTAAGTCACGTAAAGTGTCAGCAAAGCGTTGGTGCCAGTTTGCACCAGAGGTCCGTAAGCCGTAGAGTGCTTTGTGGATGATGAATGTGTGTCCTTCATATTTACCAAACTCTGGTCCTGCAGTGAAGCAAACCTTTTCTTTGGTCTTGGCTTCAAGGTAAGCAGAAGAGATGTCTCCTACCATGGTGCGTAGTCCATTGAGCTCTGCAGAAGCAAGACATATGCGTAGACTGCGTAAAGATACAACACTGGAGTAGGATCCTTCCATAGTGGGATCAGTAAGATGTCCACCAGCTACCAGACGCGCTTTATGCCTTAGATCATGCTTGACAGCAAAGACAAAGTGAACAATGATCTTCTTGTAGCCGGATACCCAAGATGTCTTACCCATGTCCTTGAAGGTTTCATAGGAGAATAGATTATCAATCTCACTGGTCATGGCATCTGCCCATAGGGTGTTCCCATTCTCTTTGTCGAATTGAAGCGCCTGCTTAGCGTTCTTAGGGACTTTAACACCAAAACTATAGGTGGTACCACCAGAATTGCCGCGCTGATTGCTTAGCTTAGCCTGGTTGACCATGCGTTTGAGTTTCTTGGGGTTCTTGGCGATGTGGCGGACACGTTTCCAACCTGGTAAGTTGGTGAGGTTGTTCTCAGCTGCGTACTTAGCAACTGTAACAGGATCATCCTTCAGGATGAGTTCAAGTGGTTCATAGGTTTCTGAACCATCTTCCCAGAGCATGAGGACATTGTAGGTTGATCCTTTGTACTCAGGGTGATTCTTGCGAAGTGGTCCTTGATGCCCTTTGATATCCTTGTAGTGATATGCAGTGGATGGATCTGCCATTTCAGCTTCATGTTGTGCTTCCACAATAGCAGAAAGTTCATTGTATTCAATGATTTCATCAAAGTCTCCTTCACCTAGTTTAACCAAGAATTTGATCTTCTCATGATTCTGTGAATCATTGTCAATGATCTTTTGGACAATGGTGGCGCGATACTTGCGGCCGTCATCAAGTTCTCTAAGAAAGGTTAAGCCAGTTAATTCTTCAGGTGAAAACTTAGGTAGGTTTAGGGAGGATGGATCAGCATGACCAATCAAGTCACTAACTGAATGGATGGGCTTGAAAGACTCCCCACCATCTGAGTCTAAACCTGGCTCAATGATGGGATGTTCAGCGCGGAGATTTGGGTTGTTGGGATCGAGTGCGGAGCGAACAGCAGACCGCGTACAAACTTGAAGGGTGATGTCATCAAGAATAAGCCACGTCATGGCGTCTCCTTGGTGGTCTGCAACGCCAACCATGCGTCCTAAGCGTTCCTTGGTCTGAGGGAAGGAGACTGA
>JAYSWT010000016.1:0-2433 GCA_043717905.1 bacterium
ACAGATTCAGGTAAAGCAAAGGAATACCGCCCCAGCATATTAATGTGCTGATATCCCAAAGGTGAGAGCCGAGCCAAATCTTCGGGTTTTATCTTTGTCCCTGTCGCCTGAAGTTTGGAAGTAGCAGCATCCATATAGCAAGTGTTCCAAAGCACAATTATATTCACCACTAGACCTAGTGCCCCCAACTGGTCTTCTTGCCCTTCTCGATATTTTTTGCGAAGCTCTCCACGTTGTCCGTAAAAGACAACCCTCGACAAGCTGTGACGGCCTTCACCACGATTGAGTTGGGTTAAAATACGGCGGCGATAAGTCTCATCATCCAGATAAGGCAATAAATACAAGGTTTTAGCAATCCGTCCTAACTCCCCGATAGCTTTCGACAAAGTAGAGGAACTACTTCCTCTTTGCAGAGAACGAACCAAATCTAACGCACTGACAGTTCCTAATTTGAGAGAACCTGCAACTCGCAACATATCATCCCAGTTATTGGCAATCATCCCAGTGTTGACTTGGTTTTTGGCAATACCATTGAATGCCCCATAATCGGCAGTTGGATCAATTCTCCAATATCTGGCTTCTCCAACATCCGCCAGCCTGGGGCTGAACTGATAGCCTAACAACCAAAATAAACCGAACACCACATCACTATAACCAGCCGTATCAGTCATGATTTCTCGTGGCTGTAAGCCAGTTTGCTGCTCCAGCAATCCTGCTAGCAGAAACAGAGAATCACGCAATGTCCCTGGAATCACAATCCCGTGAAAGCCAGTAAATTGGTCACTGGTAAAGTTGTAGTAAGTAATACCACGTCCTACTCCAAAGTATTTACTATTTGGTCCAGCATTTATCGTTCGCACCGGAACCGTAAAACGAATGCCATCGGCTGACGCAACCTCGCCGCCACCCCAAGTTTGTGCCAGTGAAATC
The DNA here is from genome assembly GCA_043717905.1 of bacterium. Lineage (GTDB taxonomy): Bacteria > Patescibacteriota > Minisyncoccia > Phycocordibacterales > UBA6899 > MHLP01. The sequence goes on from JAYSWT010000016.1 coordinate 931, forward strand.
CTTGCTTGAGCATCTACTAACCGCGCATTGGCACTGATCAACGTTTCTTGCCGGATATAATTTTGCTTTACCCAAGAGAGCCTGGAACGAGTCAGTGCTGAAACATCTGAACGAACCAGTGGCTCCAAGCCAATATTGCAAGCTTCCGCCAATAAAACGGCACAGGCACTGATATGTAAGTCTTCTATTCGAGCATTAGTTTGACTCAAATGGGTAAACTCTGAAGCGAATCCAGTGCGGGCATTGATTTCTAGCAACACTTCTGGCAAATCGACACGGGGCAACATGGAAGCAATTTGTTCTTTCAAAGCTTTGAGAGAAGCAGATTCTGGCAGTTTATCTAAACCTGTTACAACCAATGTGTCTTTACCGTTTTGTTCCTCGATACGAACAGCAGCATTAGTGGGTAGATTTGATGCTGTTTGACGATAAGCCCCATCAAGTTGAGATCTTAATTTCACTAATTCAACATCAAAAGTCGGCTCCAAATCTAACGTCCGACATACGCCAACTCTAGCAGCATCCCAAGCCGCTCCTTGTAAAAGTTTGGCATGAGGGTCGCAATAGCGAAGACTGGGCTGTACGAAGATGTCGCGGCAACGCAAGGCGGATCGGAGACCTTGCAGAACACAGAAAGTATAAGCCTTACGATCAATTCCTCCATCCGCGCCAATCACTAACTTCACCCAACTCTTCTTGACCACGGCAATAGGGGCATCCTTCATTACCGGATTCTTTTGTCCCTCAATCGAACGCAGAAACTGCCATGCCTCCAGAATCGGTTTGACAGCTTCTGTACCGTTAAATTCAATCGTATCTAGCAGTTTGGGTAAAAATATTCGGATATGTCGCCAACGGGTCAACATCTTGTCGTAGTACTTATCTTCCGGTGGGCGAACTAGTTCTTTGACCTTAGTTACAGCCGCTGTTAATTGTTCTGCGGAGACGATCGCAAACACTAATGAACGCACGTCAACATCTTCGTTTGCCAGATCCAGTAATACCTCACCTGCCTCTGTTAGTCGCAATGCTGCTGCATCCAGGTCTTTGATGGTTCGTAGTCGTTCTTTTTCTCCATCACTTTTGGACTTCGCCAAAATTGAACCAATCAGCCAATCAAATAGGTCTAAAACATCATCAATTGCGGTGAATTCCAGCAGGTAAACAAATGCGAGCATGGTGGCGATTCTTTTACTCTCTGGCATTCGAGCAATGGATTGAGAGCGAGCGTTACCAGCCGAACGCGCTAAGACTTTCAAGCGATTGGGAGGTACTTGTGACACGTCTATGGTGCCTATCCCTAACGAACGCACCTCTACCAGCCGATTGAGAGCTGAAACTAATGCTGGCGCACTTACCCGGTTTGGTGGATGTCGCAATTTATCCAAGGGGGAGTAGCGTTCTTCATCTTTGACCTCCAGTAATTTTTCTAGTTGTTTTCTTTGAGCCTGATTTGGGAGTTGGAATAATGCCTGAAACAACCGATTTGCCGCCCGTTCGCGG
>JAYSWT010000151.1:0-1596 GCA_043717905.1 bacterium
AGCTCGACTGCTCCAAGTGCCGTATGTGGCGTCGATGCTGGAGCCAGTCCCAATTCAGCGCCTGACGCGATGACGTATCGGTTGGCCATCTGAATTGCCGCCACTAGGGTCTTAGGATATATGTCATTTGCTGACTGTTGTTTTGCGTGCGTGAGGTACATCTTGTAGCTATGGTAGGTAGGCACAGCGCTGTCGAGTCCGTCGATGAATCGCATGGCCTGCTGCGATGGTCTTGGTTGTTCTTCCAGTGGTATGCCGGTCTGAGTGAGCCTTTCGAATGTTTTCACTGCTCGGCGTCCATATGTAGGTATGTCTTCGCCGTGGGTCATCTTCAAAGTGAGCCACTCTCCCAAAGCCTTTTGTCGATCGAGCTCTTCGTTGCCGTCCGATCGTGTTGTAATCAGACGTTTGATTATGTTCAACAATGCGAGCGGATCGTCGATGTTGCTGACCATAAATGCTGCGTCTGCGACCAGCAGAGAGTTCAGTTGTGGCGAGCACATCATCCTCACAACCTCATATGCTGAGATTTTGTCAACCCTTTGCTTGTCTCGTAATCTAAGATAAGCAGTGTTCTCGCCGCTCCAGCGAGCCATAAGAAATGTTTTCTGGATTCCATGTGGGTCCCATTCTGGATCAATAGATTCCAATTCGTCTGCCGTGGCGACCGGTGGACGATAGATCATATATGCTGGCATGCGAGTCAGCATCATCGGATCTTGGCAGATAGTATGCAGATCCTGGTAATTCTCTCTGAAGTACCCTTTCAGGCTCAGGATTATGTCATCCCAATCCTTGTGGCAGTCGTGAGTGATCTCAGGCAGCTGAGCAGGTCGAACTTTCGTTCCCGCTGCTCCTTTTTCGCTCCCTTCCTTCCTCGACTGTCCACCTTCTTTCTGACCTTTGGCGCTCATCGTTAAGGTCGAATAGACTTCTTATTATCTTGTAAAATCGGTTCCTGAGGGACCGTGGGTCCTGGTAGTGGCCTAGTGAGGTGAGCAGTGGATCGTTCAGATCACACTTGGTAATCAGCTCCTCGTCTAGCGAACACTGGAAAAGTAGTTCAAGTGTAGAAATAGCGTTTGCTATGTATTCTCTTTTAATAAGAAGTGCTTATCATGTTCAAATCAATCACTTCGTTTCTATCTTCGTTAGCTAGGTTGGACTGGTTGCATGATCTAACATCGTGTACCAAGTCATCTTCAATTTCTACGAGGACAACGGGTTCGAAACTGTCAGTCCGACCGTTCTCCTGTAACGTACTCTAAAAGTACTGTTCACCGCAGTACGGCTGTACGTACGGGCCATTGTGATATAATCCCCATAGGGATTGCTATACTATATCCAACACACCCCCAATGTCAAGTGCATTCAGGCAGGTGGTTACGCTAAAAATGATCATGTCATTGTCTAGATGTGGTAACATAAAGTTCTCTAAGCTAGGGTGATCATACAAGTATTTTTGCTAATAAAATGTTTAAAAAATAGCTCAACTGTAAGTCATCGAAATAAATTTTCAATTACCCATAATCTTCTTCACGAACTTGGCAAAGACGGCTCCCTGCAGCGGCTTCGTAAAGTAGTCGGACGTCATGT
>JAYSWT010000152.1:0-1591 GCA_043717905.1 bacterium
TGTAGTGTCCCTACACCCGTGTCTCTTCACCTCCTTTCACCTTACAGAAAAATCGCGTTCAACAGTAAACCCGGGGACTCCAGGCCACAGGATGACAATCAATAACTCACACAATTACGATTATGAGGATTCATTCTCCGAGACCAAACAGGATGGAAGCCCAAATGCCTTTTTTACGATGCATAAGAACTCAAAACAGTGTTGTGATGAACGTAATCTCTCAAATGCCTAAAGATGTTGAGTATTTTATTACCGGTCTCCGAAGCAAGTCTGACGATGCTAAGCTAAAAGCAGCCAGAGAGTTTAAAAACTATGTGGTTAATGAGTTAAAGGACAAAACGCGTGAAGAGATGACAAACTTTATTGATAAGTTATTAAAAGAGTTTATACAGTTGGTTACTGGCAACTGTATAAAGAGATGGCATTCTACTCGTCTACGGTATTCTATCAGCATACTACACGCGTAATAAATTCGCTTCTCATTGGCATCAGGGACAAGCAGCCTAGTGTCCGCGAAGTTTGTGCGATGGCCCTTGCCAGCGCATTTGCAGTGACAGCCACTCGAGAAGGTATAGGTCGCCGTCGACAGAAAGGAGTCACTGAACCGTCTGTACCCAACTCGAGTATCACCAAGCACATACCAAGTATCACCGGTATGATGTACCATAACAAGCACCAGAGTGTGCAACCAGCCAACTATGCTCGATCAAACGATCCCAATGTAACCGAGTCTACCAAAAATACATCGGGTGGAGATGGCGTCCACGAACTGTACAATAATTGTATCATGAATACGTTGCGTGGCTCCGATGAATCGCTACCGTCGTCTCACATCGATAACCGGAAATGGGCACATGACAGGTTGCTGCTATGGAAATCTGACATTGGCTGTCGTATGAGAATGAACGAAAAGAACCGAGATCATGTTTTATATCCGAAGAGACAACCAACAGTAACTACCGACATCGAACCTCGACACAATGTTATTTAAAAGAGATCTCTGTGAAATAAGGTTGGCGGCGACAACCGCATTCCTTTCCGACATGTCAGTCTTCCATTGTCGCTCCAGCTGGCAGTATATACCCCCGGTCATCTGAATAACAATATTGTCAATGACACAGAGGATCACTTCACGACAACACCTCTTTGGACTTTAACTTTGGCGACTTGTCGATGTCGATCCGAAGACCGATGAGTTATTTCACGATCTGCCGCATACGTCTCAGATCTAGGAGTGCCAATTTACAATTGGAGGAAGCCGCTATAAACTCGCTAACCTTCCTGTTTCTGTGAGTCCTAATTGTGACAGGAGCCGCCTTAGCAGGGACAATATGCCATAATATTTTGTTACAGCTGGACAATGATTAATAACTAAAAACTAGAAAATCAATAATCAATCATAGTAATTGATTCACTTACTATCATCATGACGCTCCAGCAGGCCATTGGAGGACGGCCAAGGTCGAGTTTGAAGAAAAGCTATAAAGCTGAGAACGATGGATAGCAGCTCCCAGACAATTTTCTTAAATAAGAATGATGCTTAGTTTTCAATACAAATGTTGTGTCTTGATCAATTCAGTTCTTAATAGTC
>JAYSWT010000153.1:0-1590 GCA_043717905.1 bacterium
CTACAATTTGGGATAAAGTTGTTGCAGTGTATAGTCCACAAGCTGTCCTGTGGGGCGGCGTGTCTACAGGCTCGGCCAACAATCAATCCATCGCGCTGCAGAATGGTGATCTTGAGACGGAAAGTTCTCTTCCCATTGGCGGGCAAGTTATTGCCTTTACTGCTGGTTATACGAACACAAGTGCCGCGCAGATTACTGTCACATGGCCAGGCCCTTCTACTAATGGACCTGTTCAGTTGAGTAAGAGCTCTTATCTTGGACCGGCTCCGCTGGAAGGTGGGGAAATCGTCGTGGGTAATATGCTCTTCATGATCTATGATGATGACTCGGGGCAGTGGTTTGTAATCAATCCGGTTTCAGTCGGGACAGTTTACGTTCCAGCATGTTTCTCAGTTGACTCACCTTTGCCAAGTCATCTTTGCTCGCTGGTGCTGTTGCGAGAGTATACTCTTGCAGAAGATGCTCCAGGTTCTTATGCGTATGCTGAGACTGCTCCTGCGGAAGATTATGAAATTTCTCTCCAGCAGAATGGGATCGAATTTGGAACTGTGTTGTTTACTTCTGCTGGAAATGTCGGAACAATCACAGTAAATGCTGAGGTTTCCTTCTCCGCGACAGACCGCTTTATTGCGCTTTTTCCAGCTGATGTGGACTCAAACATTGGCGGCATTGGTATGAGTTTCAAACTGTCACGCTCTTTCAACGGGTAAGATTATGCCACTTAAAGTCACAGACTTCATCTATACCGGACATGCTCCAGGTGGCAGCACAGCTCATGCTGAATACATGGCGTCCCCAAATGCGAAAGATACTGTCTGGGATTTTAGCCAGAGCAGGGCGTATGTCGCGCATATGAGCGGATATGAGGCAATTTCTGCTGGGCATTTGACAAACCAGCTTTCTATAAGCGTTCTCGGAAGCAGCTCATATCCGATTACAGTTATCTTCAAAAAGATAACTATCGTGACGTTTAATTTAAATTCTCTTAGAGAAATCACTCGACAGACGATTGACTTTTCCAGTTGGTTTGGCAGCCTTGTCACAGACACTGCATCAAATAGTGAACTTGACACAGTGACGCCAACTAACACTTCCTATGTCGCTCCGTACTTTATTGAAAAGTTCCAGTCAATATACGCAAGAGGAGATTATGCTAGTCCTATGTGGCCTTACTGGACCATGGGAATGCGGCATATTCCTGGAACAGATTTAGTCTCATTTGCTATTAGACGAAGCATGGAGCGTCCGGCTTACGGAAGCGGGTTTGTAATGACTCCTTCTGGAATAAATCCCGCTATACCTGATGAATGTGGTGTTACAGACAAGGGCTATCAAGTCACAGTTAATGTTATAACTGGAGCAACTGATACTGAAAGACTTCCTCTTGTTGGGGCTTTTCCAGTGATTGGTACTACTCCAGACGGGTATCCTTACAATTCTTGGGCAACAGGTGCGGTCGCTCCGTCAGCAAGTGCTGGGGCAGGGTTTGAAGATCTTGTCCTAGATCGCAGAATGTATTTGGTTGACTATCCGCAAATATCTGGCCTCGTGGGAAATTCTCCGACAAAAGGAGTAACCATTTCATATACC
>JAYSWT010000154.1:0-1586 GCA_043717905.1 bacterium
CTAATATTAATATCTCCACCTTTACCGGTTGCTGCTGCATCTACGTTAACGAATAAGTTAGAGTTAGCAAAAAATAGGTTGTCTTTTGCAAATATATAAATACTTCCGGTATCTCCTTGACTGCTCGTAGAAACAAGTATAGAACTGTCATTAAATGATAAAGAGCCAGCATTGATACTGACATCACCGCCTCTGCCAATACCTCCTTGCTCTACCCTACTGGCTAGAGACGAATTTCCCGTGAGCATTGCAACATCTTTGACTGTTACAAAAACATTGCCCGCATTTCCCTGTCCGGCTGTTGACGTGCCGATAAGAGTACGGTCTAGGGATAGGGAATCAGCAATAATACTAATATCCCCACCCTGGCCGACACCACTAGCATTCACCGAACTCGCAATTATGGAAAATCTATTTGAGGAAGCTGTATTTTGAACATTAGAAACTATACTTTTAGCTGTCAATGCAATGTTTCCTATGTTTCCCTGCGCTGAGGTAAAAGTTGTAACGTTTCCTCCTGTCAAAGACAAGTTGTTAGAATTAATCTTGATGCTTCCACCATTTCCTACTCCAGCAGCATCAACAATGTTAGCAACATCCGAGTTTGTTAGAGACACAGAATCTTTTGCTGTGATCGTGATATTTCCATTATTGCCCTTGCCTGCCAAGAAAGCACCTACTCTTGAATTGTCTTGCAAAGAAACCGAATCAGCTACGATATTAATGTCACCTCCATTACCTTCAGCACCACTATTTACAAAACTACCAATAGCTGAGTTGTTTTGAATAAAAACAGCCTTCTTGGCTGTCACAACTATGTTACCAAGACTCCCTTTTCCATCAGTACTAGTTCCAATCACAGCACTGTCTTGAATAGTGACAGAACCAGCATCTACCAAAATATTTCCACCCTTACCACTAGAAACAACGCCATTACCAATCAGGGTATTAACACCACTAATGTTGATATTTTCTGTTGCTTGGAGCTTTAGATCACCAGCAGTCCCGGTGCCTGACCGCATTCCATTAGCTACGATGCTGCCACTCAATACTTCGATGTTCTTGGCTTTGATCGATATATCAGCGCCAGCAGTGCCAACGGTACTAATCACAGCTCTATTGGTCAGAGACACATTGGCTCCAGCCACGTCTGGAGGAAAGCTCAGCCTCAGATTAGTGCCTTCGATATCAACGCCCACTGAGCCTGGTACTGATAAGCCACCTAATTCTACTCTGCCACCAGTTCGAGAAATTATCCGCCCTCCATTGAGCGAAACGTTGCCGCCTAATAAGCCAATATATTGGCCAGGATTATTGGTTTGGAGAGTGCCAAAGTTATTAATTTCGCCGCTGCCACTCCCTAAATTTAAGCGAGAGACATTGAAAATTATTCTAGGGTCGATCGATAGCAAAGCCCCATCGCCAGCTCCATTAGCTCCAAAAGTCAGAGTTCTTCCTGCCCCATCGGTCAAATCAATTCCATCTGCGGTACTCGCCGCAAAAACTCTACCCACATTTAACTGGGTGCCCGGACCAAACACCACGCCGTTGGGGTTAATCAACAAAAAGTTGGCACCTTGGGTGTT
>JAYSWT010000155.1:0-1586 GCA_043717905.1 bacterium
CGGTCGAATATCGACAACGGGAAGACGAAAACGTGTATGTACAAACTTACCAATCAACAACTTGTTTCCTATTAGCTTTCCTTTGGGACTATAAAAGCTGTTTCTTAACGATATTGCACACCAACACTCCTACCGTTGCACAGTCGGACGTACATAAAGACATAATTAGCGTAACATAATTTCGCATTGCGCTAACGGATCAAGCCTGAGATGAGGATTACCGGGATATGAAGCGACGTCATAATCGGGTCACTGACGCGGAGCATGCTCGTTACTACTACTGTTTCGAGTGCTATTCCTGAATAACCAAGTTTTAGTGTCTGGGGGACAAATAACCGGAAGTTTGTGTATTTTAGCATAGCTTTCATTACTTTGTTGATATAAATATTATAATAATGTGCTCTAGTGACGACTTTTTAAATTGGAGTGACATCGATCTCGATGAAGTATTAGGAGAGTATACTGACGATGACGTTTTCACGACTGATAGCACAGAGAGTGATAATTCAGATCTCGACAAGACCGAAACCGGGACAACGACTACTCAACTTGAACTTGATGTCGATGCTGCTGTCTCAGAGCCGCCTAATACTGTTGCTAGATCGAAGGCCGTACGTCGTCCGTACATCTACTGTTGCCCTGTTTGTTCCAAAGAGCTCAGAAGTCCCAGTGGGCTTAGAGGACATGTGATCAAACAACACCCGACATTCAAACGAGATTACTTTAAAGGTATATTGTACTACTACATTAACTATACATTTGTGCCGCATTGATGGGCATTTCATTCAACTCTTTCACCAACCCATAGTTTAAGCTAACCAATAGTTAGTTGTAGTTAGTAGTTAGTTAGTTGTAGTACATCTCTAAATAGTATCCAATATATTGGAGGGAAGGAAGGGTAACCAAGGTACGCATCTCTGTATGCTATTGGCATTACCAATCAGATATGCCCATAGCCTAAATAACGCTACGTAACGCGGAAAGGACATGAGGCATCGGGCAGTCGCAAGGGCCATCACAGGCAGCTTCGAGTACGTACGAGCAGTTTCTTGCGACTAAAGCCTTTAATCAGAAATCTCATTTTATTACTCCTTGAATGCTCTAAAACTCACATACAGCAATGCAAGTTTAAACAAATGTTCTGCGGAGGAGCCCTGTACCCCGTTAAAAATGGGAGGATAAGGGAATGGGACTGGACAACATCCCAGCCTGGTTCCTGCGAATCGGCGCCCCGTTTTTTGCAGCTCCAATCGCCGATATGTTGAACCTGTCATTGTCATCATCTGTCGTGCCCACTCAGTGGAAGTCAGCATCTATCCTTCCCATTGCCAAAATAGCAGCTCCATCTGCCCCTTCGGACTACAGGCCAATATCCATCACCCCAGTCTTGTCAAGAATTCTGGAGCGCATTGTCGTAACTGATTACATTTACCCATCACTCCAGTCTCCTCCATCCGATCTCAACTTCTCTGATCAATTTGCGTTTCAACCCAGTGCATCCACCACCGCGGCTCTCATACAACTCCTCCAGACCATCTCAACTCTCCTTGATGCCAACCCCTACGTCATTGTTTACATGCTGGATT
>JAYSWT010000156.1:0-1578 GCA_043717905.1 bacterium
AAAAGGATCTTGGCGACTCTCTTTTCACAAGCTAGCTTGGCGGAATTTCCACCAACATTGACTCCGTAGAAGAAAGTCCCCATCAGGATGCTCAGGACCGCCGCCAGTCCTGCCAAGGCAACATACGGGTTAAGTAGCTTGATTGCCGAGAGCATGTGCAATTCTCCTCTTTTCCTTCCCGATATAGACCCTATATGCAAGGCCAGCCAGAGTAATGACTACTCCTGCAATGGTCAAGGCAATAAGGATATTCGAAGCATAGCCAAGGTCAGCTGCTGGTGCAACGGCATTCTTCGCCTCAGATACAGCTTGTGCGCTAAGAGTAAGCGCTCCACCGACTCCAGTTGTAATATCTGCCGGAGTCCGTGTGGGGATTTTCTTAGCATCGGAGACCATGGCTTTAATCTTCATATGTGGAGAGTACTCCACTGCCGGTCCAACACTCCCGTAAGCCCAAGCTTGTCCGATGGCCTTGACGTTACGGACTCTGGCGCTCCAGCCTTTACCATAGGTCTTCCAAGTTTTAAGATTGTCAAGGAAGTCCAACCTCGCGGCGCAGATCTTCTCAATCAGTGCATCTGCATCTTCTTGCTCAAGAACCTTTTCCAGTGTCACCATACCAAGATGGCCATCCGCAGTGAGGCCCACCGCCCGCTGCAGCCATTTGATAGACTGCGCACAGCCAGAGTTCACCGCACCGTCAAAGACTACCAAATCGACTCCGGAAGGCAATTCATCTCCCTTGATAACGTCCCAATACTGACGCTTATAGATCGTATCACGTTCAAGGGGGGCCATGTCATACACGTCCTTAATCGGTTGCCCTTGCCCTATCCTAAAGGCATTATAGACCCTTTGAATGATGCCCTGATTGGTGCGACCGCCCGGATCACGAGGATCATCAACCTTACCTCCCTCATAGACAAGCTCTGCTTTGAGGGCCTTAGCGTAGTTCTTCTTCATTTTGTTTTCTCCAAAATTTCATTAGGATCATGGATGGTAAACGGAGCCGTCACTAGGCACTTCGTAATAGGATCAGCGTTGATCCTATCCACTATCCAACAAGCTTCCATCCTGTAAGAGCCTGCTGGAAGATTGCACTTCGTATCCATGAACCAGTCAAGAGTAAAACCTCCTACCGGCTGCTTTCGGATAACATCATATAATCTGTCTCCACCATTCACACAGACAGCTTGATATGTTTCAAGAGTCTGCACCTCAGCGTGCCAGTGTCCGTAGAATGTCTTATGAATGACTCTCTCATAAGCAAGAACTGGATTTTCTCCAAGAAGATGATCTGGAACTGCCAGTTGCAGAATTTCAAAATACTCTTCAAACGGCTGATGGTTCCTGTAGTATTGTGCAGTCCAGTCCCAGACCCAAAGCGAGCATAAGCCGAACAAGAACATCAAGGGGATTTCCTGCCAACGAAGACCTTTCATGCCAAAGGTCTTCATGATTAACGCCCCAGCCATTTACTGAGTCCTTCTCTTGCAGTGTCGTTAAGAAGCATTACTGCTCCAAGTAAAACTGCCGTACCTATGACTATGCGACGAATCGCTCCAGCAAAGATGCCGA
>JAYSWT010000157.1:0-1578 GCA_043717905.1 bacterium
TCCCTGAGAGCTTTTCGCAAGAAGGTCGTCTTTCCCCGATACACAGCATATTCGGGTTGCGCGTGCCGCTGATGCGTAAAATGATCCCGCCAGATTTGCTTCCTTAAATAATACTTTGTTTAAGGGAATGTTCTTAAGTATCAAAATAGGCTCCTCCGTTCATTTTTTACAATAATAGTACGACGTGTTTGTTGGCAGGTATCTGGATTGGAGCGATTGCATGTATAGCGATAGGATCTATGACAGGTTCATTTATTGAAGCGATTGTTGTTCGTACAATAGGAGAGACTGGAGGGATTATAGTTAATGTTATAATGAGTGATTAGTGGATTAGTGGAATTGTGCTTGGAGCAATTGACGGCAAAGTCGTAGCATGAAGAAGAATGTCAATCATTCCGATGGTTGTTCTTTACACTTTTTTTGCTGTGTATGGGGGAAAAGCTCATTATTTGACCCATTTCTTCTTGACTTTTTTAATTTTAAAAGTGATTCTTCACTCGCCGACACTTTTAGGGTAATTACTTCACCCACCAGAAGTAGAAATAAAAAACGATGACTGTAACATCCTTCTTTCTGTTGCGTCAAGTATATATATCAATTACAATTACAGTGTCGCACGGTATAAATTTGTCATGAACGAAACCAGTACTTTCCCACATATGGTAGAACATGTCGTAAAAATATGGAATATTCATACTCACATATTGCTGCATTTGTTTGTGTACCACGAGTGGCAGTCGTCCCATGGAAAATGAGGTTTCGGTTTCCAGCGCCCCACCAATGCATTGAGAATGGTAACAATCCCGTCGTTGATTCATCGAATCGACCGCAAACAAGCACAACAGCTCATTCGGATACTGCTACAATATCCAATGAGAATAGTTCATCGAAACATGATGTGACCGTTTTGAATCCAGGAAAGATAGACGGGGAGAATAAGAGTACAACAGCGACACCAGTTCCACCGAATGCTACAACGACATCGGCCAATACCAAGAACAACCAAAAGCCCAAAAACGAAACATCCGAAGAAAATGAGGACGACCATGATTATGATCATTCCTATTATCCAACGATCGATCCCGATGAAGAACGTGAGCGTGTACATCGTGTCATGAATTGTTGTTCATCGTGCTGTATCATAATGGTATTGTGTTTGATCATTGCGAAACTGGAACAAAGTTATTCTACCGATGCCAACGACGAAAACGAAGGATCATTCAATACCATGTGGATATTATTCCCACTATTTCTAATATCAGGATGCATTATTCTAATGTTCACTTGTTGTATTTGTTTACCATCGATTCCACTGTCCGATCCATCCGAGGATATTGTTGGTAACGAAACTACGACTAATACCGATGTCAACGGCACAAGTACGACGACAACCACTTTACCATGCAAAACATCGACTGGTATTGTACCACCATCATTATCATCGAAGAACGATGACAACAATAACAAGATAAATCATTGTACCGATAATGTTATGTCAGCGCTCCCTTTGTTCAGTATTGCATTGACTTCGGCATGACATACGTACATGTACTTTTTTTGTAGTTCGGATGATGCTTC
>JAYSWT010000158.1:0-1576 GCA_043717905.1 bacterium
CACCTGAGTATTCTTGGTGCCGCTGGTAAAACCAATGCAGGCCGACTAGGGTCACTGCGGCAAGTGCTGAAAGATTTAAGTTGCAAATATGATCTTTCTGAAAATTTGCAATTCATATTTTCTCACCAATGCAGTGGCGCTGGCATAGTATCTACAATGACTGAGCAATTTCCCAACCTAGATAGCCGAGTCACTCTTTCTGATAAAAAAGATATATTTAACCAGCGCAAAATTCGATTGAACTGGAATATGAGTGATCTTGACAAAAATACCATTCGTAAAATTGCAATCCGGCTTGCGAAAGATGTTTCAGACCTCAATATCGGGCGCATGCGCTTGCCAGACTACATATTGGACACGGGTAAAAAAATTGTCGCCAGAGGTCATGCACATCAAATGGGAACCACGCGCATGGCTACAGACCCGAGATTTGGCGTTGTGGATGCTAATTCAAAGGTTTTTGCTATTGACAACCTATTTATTGCAGGTTCCAGCGTCTTCTCAACCGGTGGTGGCAACAACCCGACCTTGCCAATAGTGCAATTGACTCTGCGCTTGAAAGATCATCTGCTTAGCCTCTGAGTATCTGATCGATCCAAGCCGAAATCAGCTTATTAATATCTTAATGGCAGGATTCGTCATCGCCGTTGTGCTCTTTTATGCCTTGGAGAATCTAATATGAGTCTAGTGATGATGCACAGCAATCCAGTGCGACTGGAAAATGGCATGCTGCATGTAGACCGAAAATTTCTTACTGGTATGCTCGAATACGCCAAGCATATAAAGGTTCGAATAACGACTATTCACCCTGAATTGCCAGTTAATGGGCTTGTCATGGATATGGTTCAGACGCCATGCGAAGAACTCCCATTTGATGTCATCGCCATTAAGCGAGACAGTAGCAGCGCAACTATTACACGGATACTTAGAGACTGTATTTCAAAAAGTCATCTCGTCTACGGTGGCGGTTTTAATAGTTCGGCGATCGCCAGCAGTGTTGGGGTACCCTATATTCTTGTTTTGGAATACGATTTAAAAACCCAGATTACGATGGCAACAAGCCAGGTTACCAGTAAATTGCGTAAATGGATTCGTACGGTGAGGAATGTAATTAGGTATCTGGCAGAAGATGCTCCTATTATGTACAGAGCCCACGCCTTTCACTGCAATGGTTTCCCTGTTTATGACGAAGTTGGTATTTTCAAAAAGAAACGGCTTCTCTATCTTGATTCTCGAATATCAACTGAGTATATTATTTCGGAGTCTCAGCTAGCTTCTCGGTTCGCCCAACTAGGCTCACGCCCAATAAAGTTGCTGTTCACCGGAAGATACGAGCTAGTGAAGGGGGCCACTGACTGCATTCGGGTAGCTGTTGAATGCCTTCGTCGCGGATTGAATATTGAGATGCATACCTATGGCCAAGGAAGCATGAAAGCGCATATGGTTGAGATCGCTGAACAGTCAGGGTATTCCTCTCAAATTCATGTACACGATGCAATTCCATACCCGGTGCTGGTAGAAAAAGCACGTGAATTTGATATATTTATTTGCTGTCATATTCAAAATGATCCATCTT
>JAYSWT010000159.1:0-1576 GCA_043717905.1 bacterium
CGGCCTATATGCAGGTGCGGCCTATACGCGAGTAAATACGGTATGCCACTTGATTCAGGCCAATTATGCCTACCTAACATCATATAGTAGTACGGTGGAATACCACCGTTCAATATAGGCCTAGCTGCTTAGCCTTGTCTTAGGCCTCATGCTTGGTGCTGATAGATTCAGGACAGTTTCTGTTACGATCACTAAACAGTAGGCTACAACTAACTATTGCAGCAACGGACAAAGAAATATTGCATAAAACTATATTTTGAAGGCAGTGTAAGGAGCAACAAAACCTTTAACTTCCCGGAACAATTGCTAGAACTTTTCAGGGGTCCCCTGGGTATTCCTGCAGTAAGCCGCCTCGCGGCACACATACGTTGTCACTCTATAATTATTGTTTCTACGGATTCAGCACACTATTTGCAACACATTTGCATTCACGCATGCATTTCTGTGGTTTTGTTACCTTTTTAGAGAGTATTTCGTTAATGTTTTTAAAGTGAATTCTATGTCCAATGTAGCCATTTCGCTACGAATGGCCATGTTTATTTCTTCGTGTTTGTGGGGGTGGCGCTTAGATTTCTCAGTATGGTGTTGCGCTAGTGTTGTGTTCGTGTTGTTTTATTTCTATTTCGCGTTTTATGGTTTATTTGGCGTTTGTGCGTGCACCACACCGTCGTGCTAATGTGGCGTTTTTTTTCCGGCCATGAGGTGTTCAAATTTCGCCGACTGAACTGGGCTGCACCACCTCTAAAGCCAGTGCTAGAAAGTTGCACTTTTCTGCACTCGGTTGAACTGGGCGATCAAATGAACGGTCCAGCTCATTTTGCACTAGGTTACACTGAGTCGAACAAACAGGTTAGTTCAGTTCAGGCTAGTGCGGTGAGTTCATGTCGAACGAACGGACCTACCGTGTGTCTATCTTTGCTAGTTATTTTTGGGCTATTTCTCTGCCACCTGTAAAGATCCACAAAATTCGAACTGTACAGCAGGTATTCAGGTGCCATACTGCAGCAACAGCTTTAAAATCTAGTATATAAATGTATCTAGTAGGCCGTGAAAACTTCCGGACACTGGTAAATTTTTACGTTAATCTATTGCGAGACATTTTTTTAGTTATATTTTTCGACTTGGAGTTTGAAAGTTTCTTGATTTACATGTTAGCAGATGGTAGGAATTTTACTTGAAGCTAACGCAGGCTATTTAGATTTAAAATGTCTGTTGTCAATTTACTGGATTGATGCCCGTCTAACGATGTCTTACCGCCCACCAGGGACGCAACGCCTGCCTGCAAGAGCACCGCTAGTCTCAGATCAACCTCACCTGGCAACGGACCGTGCATCTCGTTCAGCTCTACCAACCTGACGAGATGCTCTAGTTCGACTCGTACCGCTAGCCTAGGATCAACCTCACCTGGCACCAACCCGACAAGATGCACAACCCGACAAGATGCCTGAGTTGGAGTGGAGTGCCTGCTGAAGAAAATCCTCACGCTGTTTCTGCAGACTTGTGAGTCAAGGGTGCCGTGTTCTGTTGTTCTTGTGTTCCATTGCTTTGTGTCTTGTTCTGTTCTTGTTGTGTTCTA
>JAYSWT010000160.1:0-1574 GCA_043717905.1 bacterium
GTGACCATTGTGATCATTGCATCAGTCAATGTCATACACGGAATCGTGAAAGGAAAGTGAAAGGAATGAAAGAGAAGTTACATTGATTAGAAAGAGAGATTGATGAATGAAAGGATTAGACACACTATCAACTTCCGCCGCCATAAGCGATGGTGTAATTAGTTTTTTGGTTGATTTGAGGGTGGTGCGTTCTTTTCCCCAAACCTACAACCTGGGACGCACGACCTAGCTAGCTCCTGATATTTATTGTGGTATATACAGACTTCTAAAGTCCTGCACCCTGGTAGGCGGTCGCGCCATGTGCACCCCAAATGGCATAGTTTAGCCCCCTTACCAAATTTGAGGTGGTAAAAGCATATTTTATTGTCTCTATCTCGTGAGATGCTACGGGGACGCGTGTCGCTGTATTGAGCAAACATATTTCTTGACCGATGGTCGGCCCAATCTAAACGTGCTTCTATGTTGTTAAAGCGTGAGCCCATCCTTTCTAGTGCTAGGATGATAGCGTCACTGTTTGAGTTTACTGTGGGTACGACCGTGGCGGGTGTAAAAGTCAGTATAGGCGGAGGGTTAGTGATCGCAAAAGTTGGCAACAAGCTCCTATTTACCAAGATTATTTTGTCCGCCACGGTTGCCAACTCAGTTATATTATCGGTGGTCATGGCCACGAGTATTTGCTGCACATTAGTGGGGAGTGCAGGCATGAAGAACTTGCGCAACATTTTCCCGTTTTGCGCTGAACCAATATCCATGTTGTCTAGGTCCTTCATGCACTTGACCAAAAACTAGGAGGGAAACTGGTTACCGAGTTGTTGGTCCTTAAAGTAGTTTGTAAAAGTTATCTCCTTGGGCTCACGTGTCGACTCGAGGAACCCTGCCCTTAGGTCTTCATATGGTGTTGTCGACGTGACAGCAGCTCGAATTATTTTCGAGAGCTGCGTGAGCATATGCCCGGGGAGAAGTTGTACCATATGGACGTACTTCTCCCTCGATGTTAAATTGGGCGTATCGGTGTGCAACATTTCAATTAATGCCACCCAGGAAGCTGGAGACGAGTCTTCATCGGCGAAGTAGTCACACCTGGGTGGCTGACTTCGCGGGAATTTCGCCTCAGTTTTATTTAAATCTGTGACGTTAGAGCCCTTTCCCTTAGTACCCCCGTTGAATAGGGGCGAAAATCTGATTGTGTAACCTGAAGGTATGTCGTGTCGGGAAAAAATGTGCTCATCTGCTAGATATCGCCCATCAACATGATTGCTCATATGTGTCAAAAAGGTTGCGTGCTCAGTTCCCATGAGGGTTTTTAAAACGGTTATTGTGGTGTAGTCAGCATAAGGTAGAGAAATTCTGTTATTAAATAGATGAACCCCTGCCGGATCGCGCACATTGGTGGAGACATGTATATAGTAAGGTCCGACCTGGGTTTCCTCCTCCTCCCACTTGTTCTTGGCGTTGATAGAAGAGTGGCGTGTGATGTACCCGGTACTTTTTAGCCTCAAAACGCGACTTTGCGTCCTTGTCAGCTCTTCGGGAACACTGACCTGGTCCCGCGAAACGTCGGATCCCGACGTGGG
>JAYSWT010000017.1:0-2429 GCA_043717905.1 bacterium
GCTAACAGATAAGGTTTCGTCGCGTCGGAACGACGAACGATGAAACCGATGTTGTACGCAACCGGTGTGAGATGGTGTAGGAATTTTGGACTATGGGGATTGAGTAAAAGATATACTCTTTGAGGGTATTGATGATGATCAAATCAAGTGCTCGTTTTGAATGATCCCGTTATGGGAATGCTCCAAAAGAGGGCGAAAATGTCAAGCAAGTCGGTCACAAAAAAGTTCAGGCAACACAATGGCCTTCCCGCTCACTTGCGGGATTTTTTATTCGCACTATTTTGTTGAATGGTTAAGCGAAGTAGTATGTCTTTGGGTGGTCCTCTGTAATTAAATTCAAGCAGCCTGGCCATCGACATTTTTTTGCAACAAGGACATTGTGCAAGCGCTTGAGCTGTGCTGCCCCCAGCCACCGATGCTTCTACTTCCTTTGAAGATGGAAGCGCAACTCCAAGTTCTTTTCTCGCCTGCTCAATGCACACTTCTTTGCTTGTCGATGACAAAATGCCAAAGTGACGAATGCGCACAAATCCTTTGGGCAATATATGCATCGCAAACCGTCGAATAAACTCCATGCTTTGCAAAGTCATAGTGCCTCTTTTATCGCCGTGGCGATAGTCCTTCCAGGAGAAGGAAACACTCTCGTTTGTTATACCGGTGATGCGGTGATTACTGATCGCTATTTTGTGGGTATAACGTCCCAGATATTCCACCACTTGTTTGGTATCACAAAACGGTTGCTTGGCAAACACCACCCATGGTTTTTCAAAGAGACTTTCGAGAAGTGATTGATCTACTATCCAGTTTTTCTCTTTGATGAGCAGGCGAAGTCCGGCAACAAATCTTGCCCGGAAAACTTTGCTCATCGCTTTTACCGGAAACAAAAACTTGCCTTCACTTCGCGCGTGTTTCCATTTACCTTCTTTTGTAAGTCCGCCCGCAGGAACAACACAATGCAAGTGCGGATGAAGCGACAAGTTTTGTCCCCAAGTATGTAAGATCGCAAACATGCCTGTGCGGGCACCAAGATGATTTGGATCCTCTCCAAAGGTCTTTATTATATTCCATGACATCCGAAAGAGCAAGTTGTACATCTCTCTGGGATGCGCCATACAAAGACCATTGAGCTTGTCGGGAATAGTAAAGACAACGTGAAAATACTTCACCGGCAAGAGCTCCTCTTCACGCGCTGCGATCCATTGGTCGCGTTCATTGCCCTGACACTTTGGGCAATGACGGTTGCGGCAACTGTTGTAACTCAGTTGCAGATGTCCACAGTCATCGCATTTGTCGATGTGTCCGCCAAGATCAATCGTGCGACAAATGCGCAATGCGTTCAATGTCCTTCGTTGCCAATTGTTGATGTTTTTGGCACAAAGAATTTCATCCCAGTGATCTCCGATCACTGAGGCAACCTCAAAGGCTGGTCGCACTAATCTTTGCTATACAATCTGTCCAGCGGTGAGAAAGGCGCGAGTCTTCCGCTTTGTGCAACATGCAGATAGACAAGAGTTGTTTCGATGCGCTCGTGTCCCAGTAGATCTTTGATAGACATGATGTCCATACCCATCTCCAGAAGATGGGTAGCATAACTGTGCCTGAGTGTATGACAACTTACATTCTTGTTGATCTTCACGCGCTTCACGGCTTCATTCACCGCCCAGGTTGTACCGCGCGTTGACATAGCAACGGTATGATCCTTTCCGGTAAAAAGCCATTGTTTTGGATTTTCCGCTTCGATGTGTTGTGCAATACCCTTGCAGAGAAGATCACCCAGCGGTACATAGCGGTCCTTTTTTCCTTTGCCCTGAACCACATGAAGCATCTTGCGGTTGAGATCAATCGCATTCACTTTGAGTGAAACCAGTTCGCCGATACGCAGACCACAGCCATACATCAGGGCAATCATTAACCTGTGTTTTAGCAGCGAACAAGTTGCAATCATCGCTTTCACTTCTTGTTGAGAAAGTACGACAGGAAGTTTATGATCAGACTCAATCGAAGGAAGTTCGATGTTGATATTTTCCAGTCCTTCTATTTTGAACAAATAACGAAGACCAAAAACGGTGAACTTGAAGAAACTCTCCGATGGCGTTTTCCGGTCACGGCTTTGGAGCATGAACAAATAATCCTCGATCTGGTCTTGGTCAAGATCCGTTGGAAGCATGTGAAAGTGAAGCGCAATAGAAGCGATATGCCGGCCATAGTTGGTCATAGTGCTCTTGCTCCTGCCGGCAAGAGACATCTTGCGCTCATAGCGCTTGTAAAGAGCATCAAAGCCCTCCACACGCTCGCATGCCATCTTCAAAATTGTAGCCGGAGCCCCGGCATCATCAAACGTAATTTTAGTTTTTCGCATAACAATTGATTTTAATTATGCGTATGTTTACGTCGTGAGGCGAAGAAGGCTACCGGAGGTTTAGTGCAAC
>JAYSWT010000161.1:0-1568 GCA_043717905.1 bacterium
ATATCAATCAAGATCCACGGGGTTTTCGAATTGATCTCATGAATAATGAAAAAATAACGTCTTTTTCTACGATCATTGAGGGGTGGAAGAGGGGAAAACAGAGTACCGATGTTGTAAAGGCTCCCATACACCCCAAATTTATTAATCGTAATTTTTCAAAAGTACAGATATCTTTGAAAGGGTCGTGGGGGGCAGATAGATCTAATAGATATATCTTTTACCGCCACGCGTGGGATTCGCTGGCGGCCTCTGTTTCCCTCCCCCCTACCCCCTGCTATGTTGCCCAACATAAAATTAATATGCAAAAATTATCGGACGTAGATCGAAGGGCCCCTCTAGTCGTGGAAATAGTGATTGTCGACTGGAGGGGCAAAAGGACACCGCTCGTGGTGACCAAAGATGTCACCGAGCGATTTTTAAAATTCAAAATTTCAGAGGCCCTTCACATCCCGGAATCATGCTTCTGGATGTTGAACGGTGGCCGCTCGTCCATCTCTGCCGGAACTGAAGTCAAGCTTCGGCTACGGCTTTGCGGAGGGATGGACGAGAAGGAGAAAGAGAAGGAAGTTGAAAAACTCAAGCGTTGCATGGCTAAGAAAGGCGAGGAAAAGGTCCGTTTGACCCGCCTTCGCAACGTCTTGATTGAACCCATGCCAGGAGGAGACGCTTTCCATGCTACTGACGAATATGAGAAAGTATTCGGTGAGGTTCAGGAGCATTAAGAAGATCTCGTTAACCTCTGTGTCCGATTCGGCGATCAGGAGTCAAGACAAAAGCTCCAAACCGATATTTAAAAGATCGAAACTCGGCATGAAAAGATCCAGGAGGCGTTTGACAAACGGCTGGAAACAAGTTTCAGCCGAATGTCGGTCAACTCCAATGCCGAGGTGGTACCTACATTGTCAAAGAGGCCTCTCTCCAGGATGGAGAAGCTTACAATTCCCGTGTTTGGGAGAAGAGCACAAGAGTTCGAGTGTTGGAAAGATTCATACGACTCGTGCATCCACAACACGGATGGGAGCAAGGAGGACAAGCTTTTGTACCTCCGAAAATATCTCAGTGGTGAGCCACTTACTCTCATCGCCAGCTTGGCTTCTCAGAAGAGGCATATGATGCTGCCTATGTGAGACTTGAGAAGAGGTACAGTGGGGAGGAACGTTGGTTCCAACTCATCGTTAAAGGGACTATAGTAATAAACATGCGTGACCCTTTAAATAAAATGAGAACGTTATACACATAGGGATTCAAGCTTCCTAAATAGTCATCGACCATACATTCAAGAAAAGACTCCTTCAACTCGGGATGCGCTAGTACAAGCATTAAAGTATGCTCGTTGTACTTACAAAGGTTGTCGACACCATAGCTCACCTCATGACCGTAGTCTCCGGGTTTCCTTTTAGCTGACATGACATCGAACCTGGTGCACACAAGGCTATCAGCCATATTTACAGTCGCACTGGACGGTATCGCGCTGTGGTTAAGCGTTCGAAATAAAATCGCGGAGCCGTCATATATTTAATATCAGGAAATAGTGATAACGTAAGTCTTCCAACGTCAACGTTTTCATT
>JAYSWT010000162.1:0-4001 GCA_043717905.1 bacterium
AGCGTCACGCTTAGTAGTGAAAAAGCTAAGGTGGATGAAGTGGAAGTGGAGTTTATGCACGTAAAAACCCTCAACTAAGAGGGTTGTATTAGAGTAATAGAGAAGCTATTTCGTCTATGTCTAGATCTTGCAATCGTCACCCTCACTTTCCTGCTCGCAGAAGTAGAGGATGTCATGCTTCGATGCCACTAATTTATTTGTCGTGTCCTCGCTGACAAACTTTCCACAGAAGTAACACCTTTCACAGTGATAACATTTCATAACTCACCTCGTAAGTAACTGTCTGACTTTAGTGTAGAGGTGGTTGTCCACAGTTAAGGAGTTTATCCACAGGGTGTAGATAAATTGAGTTGTATTGCGTGTGGTACTATTTGGCTACCTCGCAACGAGGTGGCCAGTGAAAAGAAGTCGAATATAAAATCACAGGCGACCTCAGTTGTGGTCGGCTCTCGTAGTGATACGAGCGCTGGCCAGAGTTGAGGTCGTTTTTATGGCATCCCCTCAAACAGATAATGGTTTCACTCGAATAGCAAACGAGCTACTAGAAGCACTTACTAGCGTCAAATTAACCGGCAGTCAATTTGCTATGATTATTACTATCATGCGAAAAACATACGGCTTCGGTAAAAAGGAAGACAAAATATCAGTATCACAGTTCATGGATATGATGGGCTTATCCAGGCGAGCTGTTATTTATAATCTTCAAGACCTAGAAGCAAAAGCGATCATTTCTGTTAAGCGAGTGCGAACAGGCGAATTGAGTGATGTGAACATTATTCGGCTAAATAAGGACTACGATACGTGGGTAGTGCAAAACTCCGCACCACAGGTAGAAAAGAACAGGGGTAGTGCAAAACTCCGCAAAAAGGTAGTGCAAAACTCGGTAAAAAGTTTACCGAGTTTTGCACCCACAAAAGAAACTCTTACAAAAGAAATAACAAAAGAAAGTAGCAAACCTCTCGGTTTGCAGAATCAACAGTACATCCAACTGATTGATTCCTTCAAACCACTAAACCCCATGTACACGGAGTTCTACAGAAATACCACCGAACGTAAAGCGTTGGAGTCTATGTCAACCAAATGGGGGTATGAGAAGTTACTGAACACAATCCAAGCCCTACCGGAAATAGTGACGAAACCATACGCCCCTAAAATAACCAAACCAACTGAACTTAAAAGGGACCTGGGGAAATTATTAATCTTCCTCAAACAAGAGGAAACCAAGCATCAAAAAACTAATAACGCTATAGCTGAAATATCATGACCCAAGAAATTACAAATCCGCAAGTGTGTGTACTGGTCCGAGGAGGCTTAGAACTCTGGATAGATGCTGAAAAGATGGACGGCTTAAAACAAACGCTCAACGATGCCTCAAAGAAGTTTATTAACATCAACGGCCAACTAGTCAATCCATTCGAGATTCTAGGTGTCTTCACACCTGATGCTATGGAAGATAGGCAACGGCGCAAGAATGGCCAGTGGAAGTGTCTGAAAGGTAACTGGCATGACAAAGGAAATGTCTGTGCTTGTCGTGAGTACACAGAGACAGTTGTTAGGTGGGTGAATGGAGAGGAAATTAGATACAAAAAGTAACATGGCAAAACGCTCAATCAGCCAGAATAACGCTCTCCACCTACTATTTGAATGGACCGCCGAGCAAGTCAACGAGACTAACTTAACTCTCCGTGATCTTGTTGTGGACGTAGATGTTCCGGTCAACGCCACCACGATTAAAGAGTTCTGGCGGGCGATACAGCTTGAGCAGACCGGCAAGAAAAGCACTAAGGATTTGGAGCAAGGCGAAGTAGACAAGGTATTTGAAACCTTTAACCGTCACCTGGCTAAGCATGGTATCGAGCTAACCTTCCCGTCCCATGAGAAACGATCCGAGTTCTTTGAGGCGATGGATATGAGGGGCGAGCTGGATTATCCGGTGAGCGAGGGGGAGCTGGCGTTTTAATTTACCGTGCAACTTTCTTAATAGGCACCACGTTCGTCTGAGAATGATTAGAGTAAGTTTCCCAGTCCGGCGAATATTCGTCTGATTGATTACCCCACACGAACCAGCCCTTTCTTGGCCCACGAGCAAATAACTCAATGAACGGACCAGAGCTACAGCTTTCAATTAGGGGGTATTGCTCGTCAGGCTTACGGCTATGCTCCCGCTTTCGAGACGAGATAAGATTTTCTTGGCTCCTGCCTGGTTGCAGAGTACGAGCACCCTTACCCCGAACCCCGAACAGGATCATCTCAGTAACATTACGAAAGTAGAAACCGACACCCCTTCGGTCCGGCCCACCGTCCTTACGAACTTTGTACCAGATCAGGTTTGTCTTATAGGTAAAGCCCCAATGCTCCATGACTTGCATACCTTCCGCCAGCAAGGCATTAGGGACCCACAGGTAGAGGTGTGCTGTGTCATTCACAATAGCTTCTACTGGCAGGTCCTTAATGTCCTGCAAAGTCATTGTTGAGTAGCGTGCCAGCCTCTTATGTTCAGGGGCCATCTTGCCGGTACGGTTTTGAAACTGCCACGGTGGATCAGCCAGGACGGTAGAAAACCTACGTTTACCGACTGTCTGCAAGAGATCGTCTGAGGTATTTAAAGACAATGTGATCCCCTTTCTAGTACTGAGTATTTATACAGTGACTATAGTGCTTGGAATACCAATCAATAGCAAGGGGCATGGATTACCAACCCCTCGACTTACTCTATCTGCTAATTTCCGCCAGTGCGTTGTAGCCTCGCCAAACTTATCTGCCACAAAGGCATGTGCCCACCCCGCCTGAAACGACCCTTTTGATAGTGCTGTCCTTTCGATTATTAGCTTCTGTCTGGCGGTGGGGCTGTAAAACTTAGAGAGTGAGTCTATATCAGCTATGCCTTCCTTGTGGGCAAAGTCAGCGATGATCTGTCGCATGTTGTCTTGGAGTGATGATCCTCGGGTAATGATTGCGCCCATCGAGATAACTCCGTCCGCATGTAGGCGTTTAAAGTTTTCAAGGTCCCGATCATAAAAGGGGTCCTTGTTGTTCCATTCAATTTCGAGAGCGAATGTGCCGGTATCGAATCTCTTAACGTGGTCGATCTCGTGAGAGATGGATTCTTTTTCTACCCCGTCAACAATCTTCTTGACGGTAAAAGTGTGCTTCTTCCAACCAAAGTCGTTGGCCAATCTCCGGCGTAGTCGTTGGGTTAGTTCACCCTCTCCGCCACCTCCGTAGACCAATTCAGAAGCTGGGATATATGCTTCGTCTAAGACTTGTTCAAGTTCCTGCACTGCCTCGGGCATGTCGTGTTTTAAAATAGCCTCAGCGTGATGTAGGACCAGTACCTCAAATCCCTTTGCGGTCAATTTCTCGAACATTGGTTTTCCCTGTTTGAATTTTTGTTATGTACTTTCTGGCGCTGGCGAAAGGGTAAACTGCGAGAGATACTTAAGGAAGTAGCGTTTTAAAACGCCATAAGGCATAATCTCCACTCCATTGAGAGACAAAAAAGAGTCAAACCTCCGTCCCAATGGCTTGAAAGTCTTATGGCTGGCGTAGCTCAGTAGGTAGAGCAGCTGATTTGTAATCAGAAAAATGCCCTCCTCATGCTAACCATACTGACCCTAAGCCATTGTTTCTTATAAAGTCTCTCCTCATACTGACCACTTGTAGTATCCTCTACTCACATGATTTGGGAGTCAAAAGGGAGACAAAATGCGGATCAACCTAACTGATTTAGCAATTCAAAAACTTCCTTGCCCGAAACAAGGTAACGTAAAGTATTGGGACACGGTACTACCTGGCTTCGGTGTTCGTTGTACCTCACGCTCTAAATCCTTCTTTATCGTCTATGGCCCCAAACGTCTGAGTAAGACCATAGGCAAATACCCCACTGTAACGCTTAAAAATGCCCGTACAGAGGCGAAACGCCTCCAGACGATATCGTCACCCTCTAGGAAGATTGAGAGCTTTAGCGAGGCACGTACATCGTTTCTGACCGAGTGTGAAAG
>JAYSWT010000163.1:0-1558 GCA_043717905.1 bacterium
CTTTATTTTCTGGCACCACACATGGCAATATATTGACAGAACCTCTTAATACGGAAAATAATAATATTTAATTTCTTGTCTTTGCCATGACGTAGTTTCGGAGGTTAGAGTCTTGGTCTTGTCACAGTCTTGGAGTCGGTGTCTCGGTCTTGTTCTCGGTCTTGGGGGTCAGTGTCTCGGTCTTGATCTTTGTCTTGCTGGCCTCAGTCTTGGTCTTGTGTGTTGGTGTCTTGTTAACATCACTGGTTAAATGTTGTTTCTTCCGCTATGTTTGTAGATGCTGTAAGACAGAACGGAATAACTGCTGGAGCAACGCACAATGAAGTCGAAAATTGCATCAAGACTTGGTTGCGCAATGCTCCTGACCGCAAAGGTGGAAGACTGGCCAGAATGAAAGATAAAGCCAATACACGATCTTTCAGAACTCGTATAGATGATAGCAGGCACATTCGTTCTACACCATCTCGTAGATCGAAACGTAGTTATTCGAAATCTCGTCGCACCAATGGAGATCGTGGCCGTCCAGCATCAAGTCGTGGATCAGAAGGCGAACTACGTCGCTCAAATTCTTACAACTCTAGTAGAAGTCGCAGTCGCCCTGCGTCACGTAATGGGTCGGAACTGGGACGCAGTCGCTCAACATCTCGTCGCACCAATGGAGATCGTGGACGTCCTGCATCACGTCGTGGATCAGAACGCGAACTCCGTCGCTCAAACTCTCACAACTCAAATAGAAGTCGTCCTGCGTCACGTGGTTGGTCGGAACTGGGACGCAGCCGCTCAACATCTCGTGATTCTCGTCACACCAGTGGAAATCATAGCCGTCCTGGATCAGAACGCGAACGCAGTCTCTCAACTTTTGCTTCGGTTTAGAACTTTCACTTGATGTAATCATAAAACAATAACTGGTGATAATTTTTTAGGAAGTTTGAACAGTGTAACTACTGCAACAATGGGTTAATCATTAACGGAACAAATTAGCTAATAACCGTTTTTTTTAACTGTACCAACATGGTGCATTAGGTTATTCTATAGCCTGTTAGCGAAACATAATTGATCATTGAAGTTTGTCCTTGCAGCCAGCTTCGTTATCAGGCCTAGGTCATTAATATACCGTTTAACACTACGTACTTGTGTTTTTATTCTTATGGTATCGTTATGTTAAGTGGCTGCTAAATTATTTTGCTCAATTTTTTTAACATATATGATATCGGTGCATAGCATTATAGCAGCTAAAGAAAAAATACGATTCTATAACTTACCTCTGATGAAAGAATACCCATGAAATCGACTTAAGTGTGAATTAAAAAATAATTTCTATCGTAAGTTTTGATTCCATATATATATATAAATGCATCTTGATCAAGGGTTGAATTCCATTTTTCTTTCTTTAAAAATAATCAATCTATCGTATCCTTGACTGGTTTTACCGCTTTGATAAGCACAACATTTGCTAGATACATATTGATTTTGCATTGGTGTAATGTCTGTTGAGTTTTGTCAATTGGATTTGCCTATAGCCTTGAACTTGGCCTCTTACATGTTGATTTGATGTGGT
>JAYSWT010000164.1:0-1557 GCA_043717905.1 bacterium
GCTGATCAGCAGGGGTATCCGGTTGAATTTCTCTCCCTAATGGAGCTGTCGGAGCTCCATTTCTGATGTCACACTCTGTTGGGAACTTTTTGGGTGCAGGGAAGGAGTATGCTGAATCGAGAAGGCACCATGATGAACACCTTCCCAATGGACACAAGCCGGCTACAGATGACGATGCTTGTACTTGATGCTGGTGATCAAAAGTTGAAACTATCAAGGATTCATTCATTGCATCAGCATCGTCAGTGTCAGCAGAGTCAGAGGAGTCCTCACCAACATTGAAAGAAGTGTTACGATCTAGTGACATGGAGTCTGCGTTGCTGCTGGAAATATTGTCACCAGCAACACCACCATTCTTTTCAGATGATTGGCTGCTGGAGCCAGATGAAGAGGCAACTGGGGCAGAGGATAGCC
Source organism: bacterium (assembly GCA_043717905.1). Taxonomy (GTDB): domain Bacteria; phylum Patescibacteriota; class Minisyncoccia; order Phycocordibacterales; family UBA6899; genus MHLP01. Next base: position 415 of record JAYSWT010000164.1, read on the forward strand.
GATGCAGCAAATCAGGTACCTCTTCTTCTCGGCCAGTGTAGCATAAAAACCTCTTTTGCCTACAGAATGGGCATGAAGGGAGGCAATTTTCTGTTTGGGTACTGTCAATGTGAGCAGCAAAGCCCCAGCATACTGAATAGGTTCCATTGTGGTCGCCAAGTTTGAAGAGTTTGGTACGCTCGGGTCTATCGACGCAAGTTGTAACAATGCCAGCTTTAACGCGGATGAACCTGTTTAGACCACCATGGTACATGACTCTCCCGTTTCCAGTAGATAGTTGACAAAGTTGCCCACTAATTATATTCTCCACATCATCATGGTCATCACCTTTAGAGCCAATTGCAATGAATGCAGTGTTTACATCTGATGTGCAGGAGGCAGGAGCACAGAACGTAAAAGTTTTCAGCCAAACCTGTGCACGGTTTGACTTTGTATGCGAAGGATCAAAATCATCGCTCCATTCTCGGATCCAAATAAACAGAGTGAACTTGTCATCCAGCTCTCTCATATCTTGCTTTAGCTCAAAATAAAGATCATGCCCTGCCATGCTTGATGAGACGGAAATAGGAGTCTCATCATCCCCACCAACATTGATAGTGTTCTCTGATGCTGCCACAAATCCATGCTCATCAAACCGCTCCATAACCGTGGATTTTGCCAGCATGTTGGCCAGCACATCAACAATGTCTACATATGCGTGCGTCTCATCATCAGAGTAGCGAACCACTGGGTGTGGCAGATTTGTAAGAATAGCCGACTTTCCCTTGAGGTATATGTCATTGAAGTCCTGCTTTGATGTGGGTGGACGGGTGCCCTTAAAAATTGACCGGGCAACGTCTTTCGAGTTGGCGACATCCAGCAAGATGTCGGCAAGCAACGTTTGTTCCTTCTCTGTCATGCCGGATAGCAAGTAGGCGACCTTCAGTGAGAATTTTGCCTCCTCATGCGTAACATTCTGTGGGAATTGGTCAAAGGCATTGGCGGTCAAGTACTTTGCTCCTTCGTTGGGGTGTTCTGACTCATAGCTAAAGAACTCTGGAGCTTTAGACCCATCGCAAAAAGCGCTCTGGAGTTCTTTTATTGGTATTTTGTCAGGATTCCGGGGGCCTGCCACAGAGTGAATCCAGTCATCAGCATCAGGTT
>JAYSWT010000165.1:0-1556 GCA_043717905.1 bacterium
CCAACTGACTCCGATCCACGAGTTGAGCTCCAGCAACTCAAAGAGGACCGTGGCGCACCGCTCGTAGTCACAGAGAGGCAGAGATAAACGAAAAAATGATTCTAGCTTGGATATTGAGTTCTTTGGTTCTGTTGCAAACTGTCACGGTCAACGATGCCGCATGCGTTACATCTCAGGACGTCATGTTCAAAGACTTTGGAGTAGGAGACATGAAACTGACGGCCAACGACGTCTTGACTATCAACGGGGTTTGTATATTCCATGTTCTTGATCGTCCATCGACATTTTCTGCAGTTTAGAGCCACCGTCGGCGCTCAATGGCCAGGAAACAAACTCTTCTTCCAATTTGATCCGCAGTATGGTAAGTTGTTGCTCGTTGTCTTTTTGCTCCAAATTTATCTGTGTTCACACATCAGCGGAAGCAATCAAAACTGCTCTTCGAGGATTTCTGAAAGAGTATGAACGAGAACTTGGAAATTGTGTCTCCTTCAATGAACAAAAGTCCGAAACGACTGCCGTGGTAACTGTCGGTGGAGGTTGCTCCAGCAACGTCGGTTATTACAAGGGTGCCGACCTCAGATTGACTATGCTCGGATTCATGCACGAACACACCAGACCAGACAGGGACCAGGCCATCGACGTCTTCCTTGATAATGTTGAGACTCGTTGTCATAGCCAGATGTGAGCATGCGGTCAAGGAGGTGGTTCACAGTTGCCAGAGAGTCATGTCCAGTCAAATGGGTCCGTTGGTCCATGAGGCGGTGGACTCAAACTCGTCATCCGAGACGCAACCACGGGCCATGGAGCACTTAGTTGATATTATTGCTCCACTTTGTAGTCTCTGTCTGGGTATCTTCGACGCTCCACCAGAACACTTGGAGTGGTTTTGTCCCCGATGTATCGAGGATCGAATGTCGGGACGCCACAATAGACTCGTCGTCTCTCATTGTAACTGCTTCGGCCAGTAAGAGTCTTCTGTCTTCGTCGTCCATCAGTGGATTTACGATTCGTTCAAGGCGCATTAACTTGTGTTACTTTACATAAAATTGTTTCATGACGTGTGACATGAAACGCTCCGCGACCGTCGCGTACCCAACGTTCTCTCCGCTGAATCCGACACAATCATCGTGAAAAGGCTTTGTGTCTTGTATAAATCGTTCCCTTGTCTCGTAGATGTCTTCGTTGGCGTTGATGAAAATGGGCACAGTGTCAGCGTCTCCCGCGTCACTTAATAAATCTCTCTTTGGATTTTATTTACGTGTTGTACAAGGTCTGTCCCATGGTATGAAACACCACTCGGTGTAGTGGTTATGTGGGTTATGTCAATGTCCGTAACCGTCCGGATAGAGGTGGGACTTTGGTTCTCCGCTTGGACTAGGTCCTCAAAATTAGGCACCGGTGAGATAGGGAATAGGTGTGAATAGGGGAATGTCACCACAATGGGATTTCTTCGGACTCTCAAATCGGGCCGGGGATGACCCCACGATGCCTGGCACACCACCTCTGCCACAAACGAGATTCTCCATCATCATTCAACAAGGAACAACGGATCGCTG
>JAYSWT010000166.1:0-1556 GCA_043717905.1 bacterium
TATTACCTTCCACGTAGACGTCGTGGGATCAAATGACAAAGACGTGTCCATGGTATGACGTCACCAACCGAGACCGAAACCAACCAACGGGACCCACCGATATTCATAAACTCCGGGTTACGTTATCTTCTACTCCCTATCTTTATTCCTTATCGGAATTTGTCAGTGGCGGTCCGCTCGTGCTGTCGTTGTCCAAGCTGCAATTGCAAGAGCGACGCGGTCCTCATGCTGCAAGAGCGAGAGCCCTCCGCCGGAGCCCGTCGGGAGACCCGACGGAGGCATAGACGCTAAGTATATTTCGAGACTCAATCAATCAGTACTGCGAATGAAAAGTAAGGTCGTAAACCGACCTTACTTTGAAAAAGTAAGGTCGTAAACCGACCTTACTTTTTCAAACCCCTACTCTATGTAATGAAGATACTTAGATTTTTTGAAAAAGATAATGTCGTCTTTTTATTTTACTTAGATACAAGTGCCGAACTTACTGAAGGTAATGCCTTCGCTTGGTTGGGCACCAAAATCGATAAACCACTGACGAGGTTTATAGATTTCGGTGGTTGCTAAAGGGTTAAGTAATGGCACTTGTATCTAAGTAAAATAAAAAGACGACATTATCTTTTTCAAAATTTCTAAGTATCTTCATTACATAGAGTAGGGGTTTGAAAAAGTAAGGTCGGTTTACGACCTTACTTTTTCAAAGTAAGGTCGTTAACAGACCTTACTTTTAAAAGTAAGGTCGGTTTACGACCTTACTTTTCATTCGCAGTACTGATTGATTGAGTCTCGAAATATACTTAGCGTCTATGCCTCCGGCGGGTCTCCCGACGGGCTCCGGCGGAGGGCTCTCGCTCTCGCAGCATGAGGACCGCGTTGCTCTTGCAATTGTAGCTTGGACAACGACAGCACGAGCGGACCGCCACGGCGTGACTTTTAGTAGGAGTTGGCATCGCGAGAGTAGCATCGAAGTCGATCTCTTATTGGTAGTGGAAGAGTGCGGTGTTGCTGCTGCAGCCGAGAAGAAGGAGAAGATGAATGTCGGGAGTCGGCACGACAGCGACCCCATCGGCAGCTGTTCCTCCTACCTTTACGTTCATTGATTCTTCAAACGGCGTTCCAGTTGACGCAGAAGGAATGGAAAATGATGGTTCCCACAAGAATTCTTTGATTTGGAAGCCTCGCGGCGTGTGGTATCGTACAATTGTTTGTTCGCACCATGGTGTGATGGTGTGATGGTGTGATCACGGATTTTTTCACGAGGGAGAGCAAAATAGTGCAGAAACAGTGCCACGTGCGAGAAATGACCACAAGTGACAAAATTGAGAAGGAAAAGTACTCTTTTGATCATATAAGTACTATTTTGATCACAGAGAGTAATCACCCTCAGTTTATCCTAAGTATAATTTGTCGCATCTCCTACATTACCATCCTAATGCCCGGCTTTACTTGGGGCCCTGGGACACCCGGAAAATTTCAGGTTTCGCGCGAAGCGCGAACTTTCCTTTGCGCGCAGCGCAAAGTTTCCACTTTTGGAAGCAGCGCAAACCGTTCTTTTGGTC
>JAYSWT010000167.1:0-9966 GCA_043717905.1 bacterium
GTTTTGAAAAAATTGATAGCGCGATTTTGGCTTCCGCAAAATCGCTCCGCTTTCTTAATTCCGACAATGTTTCGTTTGGTGGACCGTACAGGACTCGAACCTGCCACCCCCGCATTGCAAATGCGGTGCTCTACCAGATGAGCTAACGGCCCAATATTTCCTTAAAGGAGAATAAATGAGATTATACACGAACATAAAAATATTTCCACTATTTTGACTTCTTCTTGCCCTCTATTGCGAGGGTGATGATGTGGTCAATAAAGTCTGAGAATTCGACCTTACCAGCCTTCAGCGCCTTTGGTAGTAGTGAGTTCTCAGTAAGTCCTGGAAGCGTATTAATTTCAAGCAGGTAAATATCATCACCTCCAATAATAAAATCACTTCTGGAGTAATGACGAGCGCCTATAGCATTATGCGCTTTTAACGCTAAGTCGCGAAGTTTGCCGTGAGTAGTGAGGGTAAACCTGCCAGGGCAAATTTCTTCTGTCTCACCGTTATATTTTACATCATAGTCAAAAATATCATGGGTCGCTGGTGGAATAATTTCAATTGGGTACAGGACAAATGACTCACCCGGGATACTACTATCAATAACGCATACGGTTGCCTCTTTTCCTGGGATATAGTCCTCAACTAAAATATCTCCATGCTGACTCGCTTCGACTAATGCATCACGAAGCTCGTTGTATGTACGTACGACTTTTGTTGCAACTGAAGAACCGCCAGATACGGGCTTCACAATAACGGGCATATGACGATTTCTGAACAAATCAAAAGCAACCTCAAACATATTTTCACTACCCGCAATCACTTCCCCACTTGGCACTTTCAGTCCGGCTTCTACAAAGCGGTCTTTTGCAAGCTGTTTGTGCATTCCCACTGCAGATGCCATAACTCCTGAGCCAGTGTAGGGAATGTTCAGAGCCTCAAAGTGCTGCTGGACCTTTCCATCTTCCCCAAACTTCCCATGCATGGCATTCCAGATTACATCAACATGACTGCTGATTGTTGGCAGGTCTGTGCGAATGCCGTTCATATACCAATCTCCACGCGGCGTGACAAGAATGTCGACGGGGATATATTTCTCGGGATTGAGGTTGCGGAGCACACTTTCCCCTGTTTTGAGCGAGACGACATACTCAGAAGAAGGTCCCCCACGTACTACCCCAACTCGTAAACGTTCCATATACAGACAGTATAAGCTATCCCGTAGAGAGTATCTAGTTACTTACCCTTCTCTCGCACTCTGTCGCGTAGTAGGCGATGATAGGTGACAGCAAACCTGTGCGATTCGAGATTAGCCACCAGTATTCCTCGTTTGTATGAATCAATTAGTTCCTTGTTTCCAAGTATTGCCTTCGCCTTATGTCGCTCGTCCTTTACTACAGAAACAACGGGAATATTCAGTTTAAGTCCCTTGAGTGCTTTCTCCGCCCTGCGTTTTTGCGCCGTAGCGCCATCAATAACAACAAGGTCAGGAAATTGCCACTCGTGATGCGCAAATCGACGCAGAAGCACTTCCTCAAGGTGAAGTGTGTCATTGGGTTTCTCACTGTCAGTACGTATTTTAAATTTTCGATACTCCTTATTCCTGGGAATTCCGTCTTCGGTTACCACCATTACTCCCACCGTATGCTTACCAGAAATATGAGCAATATCGTATGCCTCGATACGATATGCTCGAGCACGTTTCTTTGATGAACGCTGCGATTGCTCGCGAATCTTTTCATCAAGTAACGAAACGTCCTTAATGTGCTTCAGTGCAAAAAGCATTTTTTTATACTCATTTGCTTGCTCAAATTCAAGTAATTTCGCATGGCTGTTCATTGCCTTGTTTAATCGTCGTACAACTTCGGACTTTTTTCCTTCAAAAAAAAGCTGAATATTCTTAAGCTGTTCTCCATACTCTTTACTGCTCATTTCACCACTGCAAACTCCGGGACAGAGTCCGATTTGTCGATTAAAGCAAGGTTTGAATGAGTTTGACTCATCCGATTGTGCAGGAATGCACTTATCTCTGAAAGGGAAAATCCTTCTTATAATTTTTAGTGCCTCTTCAAGACTAGAACCCTGCGGAAATGGCCCAAATGCCTGCGTATAAGAACTTTCAGTACTACCCACTCCCGAAAGCATGTTTCGCTCACGAATAACAAGTACTCGAGGAAAGAGCTCTTTGGTAAACACGACATAGTTAAAACTTTTATTGTCCTTCTCTCTGGTGTTGTAGATTGGTTGATTTTCTTTTATCAGTGCTGCTTCAAGGATAAGTGCCTCAAGAGCAGAATCTGTTGTCGTGTGTTTGACTGAATGGGCAAGCGTGACCATATCGACAATATGCTTGCCTCGGGTATGGAGTAAGTCGTTGGCAAAATAACTGCGTACGCGGTCACGCAGTGAGGTGGCTTTTCCGATATAGAGAATAGTCCCCTTAATATCAACAAAACGATATACGCCTGGCGCATCCGGTAATTTAAGTATTTTAAGTTTCTCCTGCTTCACAACGAAATAGTACTACGTCTTACTCCTATTGACAAATACATAAAAAGTGATTATATGTGAAAGTTCCTTTCACAATTGGAGATTTCCGTGACAAAAACCTACCCTCCGCAAGCCGAACATACGAGCGATACGAGGTATCTCATCCAACTTGTCTCGCATGAGATCAAGTTGCTTCACCCACACATTCGCGACCAGATGAATCCGTTCATCTACCTCTTGGCCGTCAAGAACCTGGTGTTCATTGGCAAGATTGGACTTCTGCTCAAGCTTGAAGAGCGAAGATCTCTCCCCGTCACATCAGTACTCGTCTACAGAGAGCTGGATATGGCACTCGCGGAGGATTCCGTGTTCAACTCCCGCAAGCAGTCTCCCGAGGAATTCGCCGCCTTCTTCATCGAAGTGCTCCTTCCAGAACGGCGGCTCGAGCTCTATCTCAAGCGAGATGACTGACCAATCAAATCCCGCGAGGCCCTTAGTGGCCTCGCTTTCCTTTTGCCAGCATTTTTTTGAGATATTTCCCTGTATGCGACTTTGCATTATTTGCAACTTCTTCAGGAGTCCCCTTTGCAACAAGTTGCCCCCCTCCAGAGCCTCCTTCTGGACCAATATCAATAACATAGTCGCAGGACTTTATCACATCGAGGTTGTGCTCAATGAGCATGACGCTGTTGCCTCTGTCGACCAACATTTGTAGAATGTCGATGAGTTTTTGCACATCAGCATAGTGAAGTCCGATAGTTGGCTCATCGAGAAGGTAAAGTGTGCGTTGCAAGAGTGGCCGATACAGCTCTGAGGCGATTTTTACTCGCTGGGCCTCGCCACCCGAGAGTGTTGTCGCAGATTGACCAAGCGCAAGGTAACCAAGCCCAACATCATTGAGGCTTTTCATTCGGTCTGAAATGGCGGGAATGTCCTGAAAAAATACGCAAGCTTCCTCAACGGTCATTTGTAGTATTTCATAAATGCTTTTCTTTCTCCACTTGACTTCGAGAGTTTCCTTTTGAAAGCGCTTTCCTTGGCAGACATCGCAAAGCACATAGACGGTAGGAAGAAAGTGCATTTCAACAGCAACCATGCCGTTACCCTCACATGCTTCACAGCGCCCACCTTTAACGTTAAACGAAAATCGCGACGCTTTCCAACCTCTCACTCGTGCCTCTTCACTTTCCGCAAACAAGTCACGAATAAATGTCCACGAGCCAGTATAGGTTGCGGGGTTTGAGCGTGGAGTGCGTCCAATCGGTGACTGATCAATGAGGATTGTACGGTGAATGTATTCTGTGCCTGTAAATTCCGAACAATTATAGATTTTCGCACTACGGTATTTTCTATCAAAACGTGCCTGTAAATTTTTATGTACTAGCTCATAGAGAAATGTCGACTTTCCAGAGCCAGATACTCCCGTAATTGCAACCATGCGACCAAGAGGAATGCTAACATTCATGTTTTTGATATTGAATGCTTTACCACCCTTGATTGTCAACTCGCCCTTTTCCTTGTCTCGACGCTTCTCCGGAATTTTAATTACTGTGTCACCACGAAGATAGTCGAGGGTAAGAGACTTTTTCTTTTTATCGAGTAGCATTTCCTCAAGGTAGCCTGATGCGACAACATGACCGCCGTGTACACCCGCACCAGGACCTATATCGATAAGATAATCTGACGCAAAAATTGTATCCTCATCATGCTCGACAATAATAATCGAATTGCCCATATCACAAAGGTCTCGTAGCGTACCAATCAGCTTGTCATTGTCTCTCTGGTGAAGTCCAACGGTTGGTTCGTCGAGCACGTACAGTGCTCCGACAAGTCTTGAGCCGAGTTGTGAAGCGAGCCGGATACGTTGCGCTTCGCCACCTGAAAGCGTATTTGCGCGTCGTCCGAGTGTGAGATAGCCAATTCCCACATCAAGCATAAAACGTAATCGAGATTCTATTTCTTTAATAATAACGGAAGATATCTGCTGCTCCATGGGGGTGAGTTCGAGCATGGTAAAAAAATCACTCGCCTCTGCAATAGACATATCGGTTATTTCGAGAATACTTTTCCCTCTAGGGTAAAGCACCTTGTCTTTCTTTTTTGAACGTTTTGCTTCTTCTATTGCATTTGCATCACCAACCGTAACGTTGAGAGCTTCTTCTCTCAGTCGAGCACCTTTACACACATCACAGGGATCATCGCCAAAGAAATGCTTTGTTCCGAGACCATTACAGCTTGGACATGCCCCATAAGGAGAATTAAATGAAAATAAACGCGGCTCAATTTCGGGATACGAGAAACCATCATCTGGGCAGGCAAACTTCGCTGACATGAGTGTCTCTTCCTCGCCAATAACCAAAAGAACAAGGCCCTCAGTTTCTTCAAGGGCTTTTTCGACGGACTCGCTCAAGCGCTCGCGAACCCCCACTTGTTTTTCCTTGAATTCAGAAACAAAGAATTCATCTACCAAGATGTCAATGTCATGTTTTTTTGTTTTTGTAAGCTCAATACGATCACGCAGGTTTTTGATTTTTCCATCAATTCTAACCTTCGAGTATCCTTTTGACAATAAATCATAGAGTAACTGGTAGTACTCACCTTTTCTACCTCGTACCACTGGTGCATAGATACCTACTTTGAGGGTTGAGTATGTGACACCCATCACCTCATCTTTTGATTCATGTGCCCCAATATGATCAACTCGCTCTACGATAAAATTGTTTATTTCTTCATTAGTGAGTCTCTTAATGGGTTTTCCACACGTGAGGCAGTGCGGGACACCGACACGTGCAAACAACACGCGCAGGTAATCATATATCTCAGTTATTGTAGCAACCGTCGAACGAGGGTTTGAAGAATGTGATTTCTGGTCTATTGAAATCGCTGGCGATAGACCGATAATCTCATCAACATCAGGTTTTTGCATTTGATTGAGGAATTGGCGCGCATACGCTGAGAGGGATTCGACGTAGCGACGCTGTCCTTCTGCAAAAATCGTATCGAACGCTAGCGACGATTTTCCCGAGCCTGATAGCCCAGTCATTACAACCATTTTGTTGCGCGGCATTTCAACCGTAATATTTTTCAAATTATGGGTGCGTGCCCCACGGACAATGATTTTATCTTCTCCTTTATTTTTCTCTTTATGTGGCATAAAAGTAGCGGGATTCTATCACGAAATTGAGTAATGTCAAAGTGTATTTTTGACGCCACCTATCGACTATTGTTCAAGTTTGAGCGTTGTTACTGAGACACCACGCCGAAGTATTTCCTTATCAGACAGTAGCGGCAGACTTACGTTATAACGTTTGCGTATTACCGCTATCAATTCCTCAGCATTTTTAATGTTAAGCATTGAATAAGCAAAATCCTCACTACTTAGTTCTTGGTATGAAACCTTTTCTTTTACACGTACACAACTTCCGAAATAGATTTCCTCGAATGATAGAAGTGGAGGAAGTTCATCTTCCTCGTTCTTAAAATACCCTTGAACGAGGACCTTGGGTAGCGCATATCTTTTGCCTATTGAATGCCCAGATAGCTCAAGGTTAAAATGAGTATAGTAGTTCGCATGTAAATTAATATTTTCATATTCCTCCTTGAGAATACGAATTGCTCCACTAATTCCAATTTTTGCCTCAAGTAGCGACGCCCGCACTGAGGTGGTAATTCCGTTTTCGAGTATTACGTAGTTTTCGTCAGTTTTGCTGCCACTACGTTTTATGACATTTAGAAATGAAACTTTTGAGCTGTTCATGCAAATTAGCTCTGTTGCACGCGGGGCTTTGCAACGATACGTTTGACTTCCTCTACCACTTCATCAAGAGTAAAGTTGGCTTTGACTAAAAAATTGTCTGCACCTCCCTTGAGTGCGCGCTCCACATCTTCACGTTGTCCAAAGTTCGACAACATCGCTACATGAGTATTTGCAAGTGCGGGATTAAGTCTAATTCTTCTTAATACTTCATATCCGTCAATTCCTGGAAGCAGTATGTCGAGTAGAATAATGTTGGGAATATTTTTTTCTGCAAGAGAAAGACCTTGCTCCCCATCCATTGCGGTCATAACGTCAAGGTTTTCTTTGAGCATTTTTTGCGCCGCCAGATCTCTGAGAAATTTATCGTCTTCCACCATGAGCACCCGGATCTTTTGATCACTACGTTCGGCGGGAGTCATGGCTTGCTGCATATTCGGTTCATGTGCAGGCCCTATTTGCTTGGCAATTTTTGCAATAATCTGATCAGGGGTAAATGATGATTTCACAAAATAGTCCTTCACTCCCAGATGAAGGGCTTTTGAAATTTCCATTAGATCACCGTTATTTGATGCGATGATTATCGGTAACTCCTTTTGCCAAAACTGACTTGAGGCTCGGAGGGAGTCTATCATTTGGAAACCATCATATTTCGTTGCACCTACATCAAGGATAAGCAAGTCGGGGTGATAGCGATCAAATTCAGCCGCAGCACTTTCAGCATCGTGTACAGCAAGTGTTCCATAGCCAACTTCGCCAAGCTTTGTAACTAGTGTAGTCGCTATATTTTGCTCACTTAATAGGAGTAATATTTTCTTTTCTGCATCTTGATTCATGTCGGTATTTTCATTTACTATTATAACATAAATTGACTCTATGAACCGTATGGCAATAGGACATGAAATGTAGTCCCTATATTAAGCGTGCTTTCAAACCACAATTTCCCTCCATGCCTTTTCACCACACTTTGGGCAATAAACAACCCTAACCCAGAGCCGTCAGTTTCTGTGTGGATAGCATTATTTGCGCGAAAAAAGCGTGAAAATATTTTGTCCTTTTCGTCGTCGGGAATTCCTATACCGTTATCCTTTACCCAAAAATGTAATTCTTCTTTTTCCATTGTTACTCCTACCAATACTGTGCCGTTAATCTTTGTATACTTTATGGCATTATCAATAAGATTTTGTAAAACATCCCGCATCTTGTCTGGGTCGATTTTAATCTTTGCTAATTGCACTTGTGGGCTACTAAATTCGATGCGTATATTTTTTTGCGTAGCAAGGGGAAGTAAACTACGAATCATTTCTTGGACTAAATCCTCGAACTGTACGGGTACAAAATTGTACTTAATTTTACCAGATTCAAGTCGGTCAACGGCCAACATGTCGTTAATAAGTCCTATCATGCGTTCATTTGACTCAAACCCCTTGGTGATAAGATCGCGCTGTTCAACTGAAATTGGCCCTGCGTCTTGATCAAGAAGTATCTTTAAGGTCCACTTTATTGCAGAAAGCGGTGTGCGTAGCTGGTGTGCCACGATAGAGATAATTTCAGATTTCATTTTATCGATTTGGGTGAGCTTTTCGTTTGCGCCTGAAAGCTCTAAATCACGCCTTACGAGCAGTTTTGCGCTTTTATCAAATTCAATTGTGAGTTCTTCGAGTCGATTCACATGGCCTTCTTCTTTTGTTATCTGCTCAATTAGAAGCAGGTCACGTGCTCGAAGGAGTCGAGAAATGTATCCTCCAAAAAAACCCATCAGCAGAAAGACAAGGAATAGAACTCCTGCTTTTGTAAACTCAACAGAAACATCCCTTGTTATTGAAAGACCATTACCTTGAATAAGACTGATAAATAAACCAGTTTTAATAACAGAAGAAATGAAGATTAAACATCCAGAAATTGCAGCAACGATAATTGAGCCACGAAAGCCAAATAGTATCATCGATACCATAATTGAAATCGAGAAAAAACCGTGAGCGATACTGTCTACTCCCCCACCCGTAAGAAGAATGATTACAAAGAAAAATACAAGATCAATCGAAATTTGCGCAAGGTTAAGAGCGCTAAGTCTTTTTTCAGAATATTTTCCTAAGTCGATATTCTTAAGGTAGAAATAGAAAACTATATTGCTCAGTAACGCAATAAGTACAGCGATAGCGGACGCGTAAATAGCAAAAGGTATATTTGCGTCCTCGTTTGTAATAACGGAAAGCAAGAAGGCAAGCAACACATAGTACCAACGGGCATCAATAATCCAGCGAGTGGACTGTAGTCGTGTGTTTGAGTGATGTGCGGTTTCTATTTGCATATTTCAACAGTTGCTGAGTACATGGTACGCGTAAAACCACTCATTCGGCAAGAAGCCAAATAAGGAGTGAGCCGTTATGGAAAGGTACATGTCCACCAAGTTTATCTCCAATTTGGGCATAAGAATAATACCCAACAATAGGAACGTCGCGACCGATTACTTGCTGAATAACCTGAATCTCTTCATCGGCTTTTGCACCAAGCATTTTTTTACGAGCCACTGAATTAATAATAATTGCTGCCTTTGGTTTTCGACCTTCGAGTTTAGCGACTGCTTCTTTCGCCGTTTCAACTGCGACTTCGAGACCCCTTTCTGTGTCTGAGATCATCAATCTTACATCCGAACCCACGGGTATAGCTGAAGTAAACGTCATGGCTCCTTTTTGGTCGACAAATACCGGGTTTCGCAAAATAACATGGTTTGATTCAGGGAGAAATACACCGAGTGGATATGAAACAGCAAGAGCAGGCAATAGTCCCTCATGAAGGGTTGAAAGATGTTCTTCTCCAAAATAGTCTTCGTAAATTGAAATAGCAGGTTTTCCATCAAGTTCGAGAAGTGTAGTTCCTTCAGAATGGGTCACCTTTCGAGCAATTCCAATGGGCAAAAAACCATGCCTCGCAACTCCAATAGCGTGATATTCTCCAGAAATGCCGACTCCCACCACCGAACCATTATAGACTTTTTCTCCAAGGTACTGATAAGTTTGAAAGAAAAGCAAGTCATCTGCAGCTGAGCCTCCATAGACTGGGAAATTTTGCCCAAGTCGCTCCAGCATTCCCGAGAGTGCGAGCTCTCCATTTCCTGCGATAATATCAAGGAAGAGGAGTACTGAGGTCATGTACCCATGTGAATTATACTCGAGAGTATTTGCCAGCTCTTGTCCCGCTTGCTTTGAATTCCAAATTATATGGTTGCCCACAGCACCCCAGAACTTAATTTTGTCTGAAGCAATAGCCATAATGACTACACTTTTTTCAAGTGAAAGGCCATCACCAGAAATCTCACCCGCAGAGGAACACCCCACTATTAACGTACCAGGTGAAGTCTTGGAGACACCTTCTATCAGCTTATCCTGGTCAAACGAGATAGAAGCAAATACAAACAGTACTTCTGGTTTTAGGTGAGATAGCCCAGAAATAGCCTCTGCACATGCATCTACTCCTGCTCGGTATGCATCTGAGCCTGTACCCACACCAACACTTGCAGCGATCATATGTACTAATTATAGCACGAACAGATAGAGAAAGAGATCAAAAAAAAGTTATTTTCTAGACCTTCTGTCCCCCTTGGGACCTATTGACTCCCCCCTGAGAAGTTTGATTTCATCACGAAGAAGTGCAGCGGTCTCAAAATCGAGTTCTTTGACAGCACTCGTCATCTGCTTCTCTTTTTGTTTTATGACTTTCTCGGGATTCTTCTC
>JAYSWT010000168.1:0-3961 GCA_043717905.1 bacterium
TTTCAAGATATTGAACGCGTTCTCGAGATTGATGTTTCCTATCCCGAAGAACTTGTGATAAATCTTATTAGTAAATCGGGGGGAACGACGGAAAGTATAGCAAACTTTGAGTTGCTCTATGCATATTTGCAAAAGCGTTTTCCAAAAATCAAAGAACGGATCGTTGTTACAACTGATTATGACTCAGCACTGTGGAAAATTGCCGATAATGAGAAGATTGGGTTACTCCCGATACCTAAAATGGTGGGAGGTCGTTTTTCAGTATTTACACCAGTTGGATTATTCCCCCTCGCGTTAGTTGGTATTGACATAAGAGAGTTACTGGTTGGAGCGAGTGATTTTCTTCATTCAAATTTCACCGCAGAGAATCATTCACTTCGTTTTGCGGAAGCAATATTTCGGGTGCATCACGAAGGCGTGAATCAGATAAATTTCTTTTTCTTCAACCCAGAGCTTGAATCGCTTGGAAAATGGGCAAGGCAACTATTCGCAGAGTCGATTGGTAAGGAAAGAAATAAGGCGGGCAAAGTTGTGCACGCTGGCTTAACACCAATTGTTTCTGTGGGATCTACTGACCTCCACTCCGTTGGTCAGCTCTATTTTGGTGGGCCAACAGACAAATTTACCTTACTTACCTATATTAAATCACCCTCACATCTTGCAATCCCCAAATCTGGACTCTTTACTACATTAGTACCAGGAATTGAAGGAAAATCGCCTGATGAAATTATGCAGGCAATATATCGTGGTACCTCCATTGCCTACAACAATCACAAGCTTCCATATGGAGAAGTCGCCTTGCCAGATGTCAGCGCCTATTCATTGGGAATGTTTCTCGAATGGCAAATGATTGCGGTAATGTACCTCGCAGAATTATTTAATGTTGATGCTTTTGATCAGCCAAACGTCGAGGATTACAAGAAAGTTATGCGAGATATATTAAACACTAATTAGCCAGCATGAATTACATACTTTTTGACATTGGTGGAACAAAAACTCGTGTTGCACTCTCTCATGACGGTGAAACCTTTGAAGAGCCACGGATTGTCGATACTCCAAAAGATTTTGATACCGCAATTACACTTCTTAAGAACATTTCTTTCGAACTTACTCATGGAGAAAAGATAGACCATGCGGCTGGTGATGTGGCTGGGGTTTTTTCGCGAGATTGTTCGGTCATTTTAAAATCCCCACATCTACCAGGATGGAATGGTAAAAATATTAAATATGCGATAGAAACAGCCCTTTCCACCGAAGCATCACTCGCAAATGATGCTGCAGTGGTCGGGCTTGGAGAGGCAGTATATGGAGGTGGAAAAGGATATGAGATAGTAGCCTATATAACCGTATCAACTGGAGTTGGAGGAGTACGAATAGTGAACGGAAAAATCGACTCTTCTGCGATGGGGTTTGAACCTGGACATCAGATTTTTGATGCGAGTGGGGGTTTTCACAAGACCACAGTTGGTGGTTATGGATTAGATCTCGAAGGATATGTTTCAGGATCAGCCATTACTGAACGTTACAATCAGAAACCATATGAAATCACAGATAAGGCGTTCTGGAATGAAATGGCAAGACTACTTGCATATGGCCTCAATAACACCATTGTGCATTGGTCTCCAGATATTGTGGTACTTGGAGGCTCAATGATGAAAGAGATTGGTATCTCCGTTGATGAAGTGAAGGCACACCTTGGGGGAATTCTCAGAATTTATCCTGACCTTCCACATATTGTGCATTCCGAGCTTGGTGATATCGGGGGGCTGTACGGTGCTCTTGCGTTTATTAAATCGCGAAGGAGCTAACGATAAAAACATAGTACTGGGGGTTTTTGAGATTTTGTAAGACAACAACGCACAAATATAAGAAACTGGAGAAGAAAACAAATTATGGTATAGTCAAAGCGTGAAAAAATTCGGCTTTACTATTACAAAGAAAATACCTGATTCTCTTGCCCGAGTAGGAGTTATCGAGACACCGCATGGTGATATCAATACTCCAGCATTTATTGTTGTGGGGACAAAAGCAACGGTTAAATCACTCACCATGGAACAGGTGAGAAATCTTGGAACTCAAATGGTACTTGCAAATACATACCATCTCTATCTTCAGCCTGGAGATGAGTTAGTTAAAGAATCAGGTGGATTAGCAAAATTTATGGGCTGGAACGGACCTACGTTTACTGATTCTGGAGGTTTTCAAGTTTTCTCACTTGGAGTTGCATACGGAAAGGGTATTGGTAAAGTTGCAAAAGAGGAAGAGCATGAAGAGGATACTGATACAGACCACGTCCAACTTGCAAAAATTGATGATGACGGTGTGACTTTTAAATCACACAAAGACGGAACGACACATCGCTTTACCCCGGAACGATCTATTCAAATTCAGCACAATATCGGTGCAGATATTATTGTTGCATTTGATGAGTGTACCTCGCCCACTCAGTCCCATGATAAGCAAAAAGCCTCACTTGATCGCACTTATGCTTGGGCTGAACGCTCACTCGCTGAGCATAAACGCCTCGTTGCAAAAACGGGCTCAACGCAGGCGCTCTATGGAGTAATTCAGGGAGGTAAGTATCAGGACCTCCGCGAAGAAGCTGCTCACTCTATCGGTGCAATGGATTTTGATGGCTTCGGCATTGGCGGTTCATTTGGGAAAGACGATATCGGCACCGCAGTACGTTGGGTGAATACTATTCTTCCAGAAAGTAAACCTCGTCACTTGCTCGGTATCGGCGAACCGATTGATTTCTTCTATGGTATTGAAGCAGGAGTGGACACATTTGACTGTGTTTCGCCTACGAGACTTGGACGTAATGGCTCCCTCTACACGAAAGATGGACGAATGAATATTAATAACGCGAAGTATAAAGATGACCAAAGTGTGGTTGAAGAAGGATGCGGTTGTTATCTTTGTGTTCATCATACTCGTGCTTATCTTGCGCATCTTTTTCGCGAGGATGAAATGCTCGGAGCCGCACTTGGCTCTATTCACAATCTTCATTTTGCAATAAATTTAGTCGAAAACATTCGCAAATCTCTACTCGATGGAACATATGAACAACTTAAAACAAAAACTCTCTCGGGCTACTATAAGGAAATGTAATATGAGTACTGCTAACCAGAGATTCAATTGTGAGCTATTAGATGATACACGCAGTGCTTATAACTTATCGTGTACTTACCACATACTATAGATATGGCTAACTTTAATTTAAAAAGTGATTGGGAACCAGCAGGAGACCAGCCAAAGGCAATAAGAGAACTCACTTTAGGCTATCAAAATAACATGCGTTATCAGACTCTACTCGGAGTTACGGGCTCAGGAAAGACATTTACGGCCGCTAATGTGATAGCAAACCTTGATAAACCCACCCTTGTGATTGCGCATAATAAAACACTAGCCGCACAGCTTGCGCAAGAGTACCGCATGTTCTTTCCTGATAATGCAGTGCACTATTTTGTTTCATACTATGATTATTATCAACCAGAGGCATACCTGCCAACGACTGACACCTATATCGAAAAAGATGCTCAAATAAATGAAGAGATTGATCGATTACGTCATGCGTCGACTCAGGCGCTGTTGTCTCGAAAAGACGTTATTATTGTTGCTTCAGTTTCATGTATATACGGACTCGGCTCTCCTGATGAATATTTGAAGACGAACATCAAAGTATCGGTTGGCGACACGTTTGCTCGTAATGAAATTATTAGGCGGTTTGTGGCAGTCTATTTTGATCGAACAAACGCCGATCTTCGTCCAGGAACATTTCGCGCTACAGGCAATACGCTTGAAATCATGCCGACAGGAGAGATAATGATTTACCAAGTAGGATTTGAGGGTTCTCGGGTCGCAAGTATTACAAGAGTTGATCCCATTACGCGAGCTATTGTTTCTCATGAACAACATGCTTTCTTTTTTCCCGCAAAGCACTTTGTTACCAGTGAAGATG
>JAYSWT010000169.1:0-1542 GCA_043717905.1 bacterium
AATAGGCGGAGGAGGAAGAAACAGGGGCGGCGGCGGTAGTAGTAGTGGTAGTAGAAGCTGCAGTTGGACAGTTCGTAGCTGCAGCTGTTGTTGCGGCAGTCGCAGCAGCAGTGTCATGCTCCACCAATTCGGACGTTATGCTCGTACGATTGCGATAGTGATTCGAATGTTCATCATTATCAATATTAATATCAATATTGCTATCGTTGTTGATGGTAGCATTAGCGGTAGCAGTTGGTAATGGGGGGACTTGTGGTGGTGGTACATAGGTACCATGGCGACTGTTACTGACAGTGTTGTTACTGTGGGTGTGATCTGTTTCGAGTCCTGCATCGTTCCCAACTCCTCCCTCATCTTCCACGATAGTTGGTGGTGGTGGTGATGATGATGATGATGGTTGGGGGTTTGACAATGCGAATGATGATGATGATGATGATGACGACGATAACGATGGTGATGATGGTAACGTCGGATCAATGACTGCCGCAACAGTGGAGACCCAATGCTTCAATCGTTGATTGGAGAAACGACGTTCGTTCCATACTAATATTTAGTAGTACCGGTAGTAGTATTTAGTTGTAGGTTGTGGTAGTAGTGCTTTTTTTTTATTCACAGGTCAATCTATTTGGTTGGATTCTTGTTCTCAAACGGGCATGTTGTTGGTCGGTGCTCAATCCGCTCGACTCCTAGCCTACCAACCAAGAATCAATGCTATCTTTCAGCCCACCTCCCCAAATACTTCTTCGGCTTTTGTAGATGACACCAAAACGATTGTCTTCTCTCTTTCCCAACATCCGACTCTTCCCACTTCAAACACACCACAAAAACGGTCAAGAAATGCCTCTCCCCGTGTCGGAGAACAACGTCGCTTTCTTTGTGTTGTTCAAGGTCAGTGCGCATTTTAGCTTTAGGGGTTAAGTCGTGTAAGAGAAATGGACGTCATATATGTAATAAGTGAGTCACGACAAGTTCAGTCTATTAGCTACCGGTAATCATCTGTCAGCTTGCTTCATTTATTCGCTCAATAAGTTCATCCCTATTTCCACTATCCGATAAATTCATTGATCTCAAAATTTGTTGCAGTTCCGGCTTGGTTTTTCTTGTCAATGTATTTGTTTTGCGTATCATGGGACGTCCTTGAACATCCTCATCTGGGCTTGGCACACGCACTATGGTAATCGTCCAATTATTGCTCAATGAGCTCGTCACATTGATTTTCTTGTTTTTTTCAAACGGATTGACTGGCTCCAATTTAAATGAATCATAATTTGATTCAAACGGTAAGTAATGAAGGATAAATTCATTTTTACTGCTTTCTGCCTCTTGTATTGCTATCATTAGCTTTGTTGAATTGCAGGAATGGTCTTTACCAATTGTCACTTGAAATGCATGCAGAGAGTTTCCCTCCCTGTACACAAAATCAATCAACGGATATGTTGGATCCAATGAGTAGTAAATAACCCTTTCCGAGCGATTTGCAGCAACAATAAGACTTTCTCTTGTTCCTTTGATCCCAGTACAATTACCAAGTAGTATTAGAGG
>JAYSWT010000170.1:0-3951 GCA_043717905.1 bacterium
GATGCCGTGGGGCGACGAGCGGAGCGAGCGGGGGTGCCTGAGGTTAGCTTTCACTTTTATTCTCAAAAAAGGTTCGCGCAAAGGCGAGGATGCGCGCACTATAAGAAAAAACGGCTGAGGCCGTTTTTTCTTATAGTGCCCTCGAGGAAGCACCCAATGGCGCTTCCGGATAGGAATCGAAAGGGTTTTCATTATCGAGTCTGCGAGATTGAAAACCACCCGCGGCGGTAGCCGAGATTTCTATTGCTCTGAATATACTTAGTGACTTGTGACCAAAATGATTTGAAGCAGCAATGTCCTCATGATGACCACCTCCCCCCTTTCTTCCCAATCGCCCTCTCAACCGCTATACTAGAAACACTTCACTATGGAAACTAAAAAAGTACTCTCAATTGAGGATGACGCATTTCTTTCAAGCCTTGTTTCTGGCAAGTTAATCGAAACAGGTTTTTCAGTTATTACCGCAGGAACCGGTCACGATGGTCTCTCGAAGGCAAAAAGTGAACGACCCAACCTAATTCTTCTCGATATTATGCTTCCTGACATGGGAGGATTTGAGATACTTGAAAAATTAAAAAGTGACCCCGCAACAAGCTCAATTCCCGTCATCATACTTTCTAACCTTGGTGGACGAGATGAAATAGAGCGCGGAGTAAAACTTGGCGCATCGAGCTATCTGATAAAATCAAACATCCTCCCCCATGAGGTTGCTGAAATGGTGCAGAGTCAAATTTCATCACCCGAGCCTACTCCGCTTGCACCGTAAAAAGTACCAGATAACAAAAGAGAGCCTATTGGCTCTCTTTTGTTATTTCTTTACTTGCTGTTTCTTGAGAAATGCGACAACACGTGATTTCTTTCGTGCTGCAGTATTCTTTTTGATGACACCGCGCTTTGCTGCCTTGTCGATTGCCTTATAGACTTTCGCAAGCTCTTTCGAAGCCTCAGTGAATTTCTTTGCAAGCGCCATCTTTTTGATGGTCTTTATCTCGTCGCGCATGGTGTTTGTGCGGCGTGCGTTGTGGACAGCCCGTCGTGCGGTGACTCGGACTGCTCTTTTTGCTGATGAAGTAATGGCCATAATCGAGAATCCTACAGGACGAAGGATAAAAAGGCAAGTTGTGGGGTCGCGGTGTACGTGGAATCTTGTATAATAGAGTCCATGATAGGACAAATCAAGGGTGAGGTGCTCGACAAAGACGAGCGCTCGCTAATTATCAACATTGGGGGGGTGGGGTACATAGTATCTTCAACGCCGATGACTCTTCTGCAAGTTGAAATTGGTAGCACTATTGCACTTTGGACACATCTTGCAGTACGTGAGGACGCACTCGACCTATATGGATTCGTCGGAAAGGACGAACTGGCGCTATTCAAACTACTGATTGGGATATCGGGCATCGGACCAAAAAGTGCTCTGAACGTTCTCGCACTTGCAGATATCAAAACTCTCGCACGAGCAATAGCGGGAAATGACAGCTCTTACCTCACGAAAGTATCTGGCATTGGAAAGAAACTCGCTGAAAAAATTGTCCTTGAACTCCGTGATAAGATTGGAAATATCAAAGAAGATGCCGTTCCACACGCGGAATCGGAGGCACTCGAAGCACTCGAAGCACTCGGCTATACTCCTCGTGACACTCGTGAAATAGTACGCACACTCGCGAGAGAAAGTGTCTCCTCGCAGGAAATTATTCGCAAAGCCCTCCAAACATTAGGTGGGCGAACTTCATAATCCATGAAAAAGTTTTTTCTTTTTACTCTGCCATTTTTTATTGCGCACTCCGCTGAAGCAGCTTGCGTGATACCAGGACAATACGAACTTCTCGTACCCATAGGGACGCTCTCGGGCTGCGTTGACCTCGCAACCTATGTAAAGGGAATGTTTGAAACTATCATTGGATTGGCTGGGATACTCGCTGTGGTAATGATTGTCTATTGCGGCATAAAGCTAATGACCTCGGGCTCGGCGGGAGGAAAAACTGAAGCGAAAACTTGTATCACCAATGCGCTATTTGGGGTACTCCTCGCAGTTGGATCATGGCTTATTTTAAATACCATTAACCCGCTATTTTTGGTTGCAAAACCATCAGTTGGTATACCTGTCGTTGGGTTAAACCCGTCGACCGCAGTAGCGATTCCCTCTGGCACACTTGTGTGGCAACCGGGGCCAAGTTGCCCAGCGGTGGCCGGGAATCTTGTGACGACAGCTCCCCCATCCCAATGTGCAGGGGTTCAACCTCCTGGCACAATCTGCTGCCAGTATCTTCCCGTTACTCTTCCTACCCCAGTCGCAAGTCCAGTAATTCCCCCTGCACCACCAATTATTGGCTCTCCTCCAACTCCCCCTGTTAATGGGCAGGTGTGGGTAGACGGTGCAACCATTTTCGTCGATGAAGCAGTTGGGACAGTGTCGGTCATAGTTCACCGCTCAGGTAGTGGTGCGGGAACTGTCGACTACGCAGCACTAAATGGTACTGCGACCGTGGGGGCTGATTTCGGCGCGATAGCAGGAACACTCAATTTTCCTCTGGGAGTAAACCAACTTACCGTAGTAATCCCGATTGTGGATGACGCGCTGGCTGAGGGTACAGAAAATTTTTATCTTACTCTCTCAAATGCGGGAGGGGCGCTCGCCCTCGGAAATCCTTTCAGAAGAGAAATTTCGATTGCAGACAATGAAATTGCTCCTCCTGACATAACGCCTCCTGTTGTATCAATTTTATTTCCCCTCAATGCTATTGGCCTCGTCACCACATCGCCAAGCATTAGCGCGAGAGTGAGCGTCACCGAAGAGACAAAACTTGCAAAGGTTGACCTCTTTTCTATCCGCGCAAGTACAAGTATAAAACTTGTTACCTCATCCGCATGCGGAACTGCGCCAGTCTGCCCGCCTCTAGGAGGAGTCTTTGATCTCACTTCGGGAGTTGGACCAATAATAAATGAATACTTCAACTTAGTCGCACGTGGATGTGATACCGCTGGAAACTGTGGTTACGCAACTACCACAATTGGGTTTACAAGTGACTGTAAAGTATCTTCAGCAACTACCAGCTATCGTTGCTTTACACTCCCAACTGGAGTCGGTGCAACCTCAAGCCCAACAGTTCCGGGCAGAACCAACGCCCACCTCATCAAGCTTACTAGTCCAAGCGGAGGCGGGACTATTGCTATCTCAACAATTTCTCCAACATTTGATTGGTATGGGGAAAACTGTACTGATATGTGGGGAAATACTATGTGGTGTGGATACGGCTGTGCGGCACCTACCTACGATACCTGTAACCTTGTCCCAACAGTCCCACTTTGTGGGGGATTGTTATGCCCATATGGGTGTGCTGTAGACAGGTGGACTGCATCTTGTAACCTTGTGCCACCAGTACCCATGTGCGGAGGATTGTCGTGTCCAAGTGGATGTGCTGTTTCACCTGATATCCCAGTTTGTTTCGTTCCTGAGCCAGTAATTGTCGCTTCACTCGCAACTCTGCCTCAGGACCTGAGCAGGCCTTTCCCTTGTGGAAACGGGGGTTCATTCCCAGGAGCAATGAATCTCAATATCACGTTTGGAACATCTACTGCGCCTGGGGTGTGTACACTCAAGCCGTTCTTCAACTACTTCCTCAATATCACCGCAAGCGACGGAAAACCTCATAATTTCCAAGTTAATTACAATTGGCTACCGTAGCAGAAGAATAATCCCTAATGGTATGATGCGAGGATGAAGAGTTTAATACAGCGCATAATACCAAAATGGCTGCTTACTCGTGCACTTCCTGCGTACCACTTCATGTTGGCTTTGCTTGCTGCTTTACGCTACCGATTTCCCTCACGGCACCTAGTGGTCATCGGAGTAACAGGAACGAAAGGAAAAACGAGTACGACGGAGTTACTCAATAACATACTCGAAGCAGATAATAAAAAGACTGCAATACTTGGAACACTCCGATTCAA
>JAYSWT010000018.1:0-41941 GCA_043717905.1 bacterium
ATTGAAACGGTCGTTTATGAATAATTCTATTCGAGTTTGTGTTTGTGACTGAACTTTTACAGTACATTTTGCAAAATCTTTTTGAAATGACTTTTGAAATATAATCTGCATAGCTTCTTATTCAGCTTCCTTATGTAGTGACTTCTTTAACCACACAAAGGCATCTTTACTGTCAGTAAACACAGGAGAGTTAAACTTGCCCTTCTTAATGTTCGCGAGTTCATCACGAAGGATCTTCTCGCTTTCTTTGTTTAGCTGTGGGCGCAGATCAAGCGTAATACTGCGCGTGGTAACCACATAGCGCAGTGAGAGATTTACGAGGTCAGAAAGTGAAATTCCTAGCTCATGCGCAAACTGCTCCGCTCCCTCTTTCAGTGACTTGTCGCTTTTGATATTTATCACGGTTGTCTTCATATGACAAAAGTATATACGTTTGTCATATACCTGTCAACGCGCACCACTCATGTCAAGGCGTCGCCTTGACATGGGGGCACCAAAACGACCTCGGACACAACCAAATCACTCTCCCCCTCGACGAGATAGGCATGATGCAGGTGTTTTGTATTTAAACTAAACGACATGTTGCTATTGTACATGAAGTTACTATTTGAGAAAAAAGAGAGCCCTCGCCGTAAGGCAAAGGCTTCTGGAGGGTTGCGGGTTAATATCCGACTGAGTAGAGCGAACCCCGTTCTCCTTGCGCCGCCTCTCAGTTCGTGGTGATTTGTCGTCGCATGTGCGGCTCCAGTTTGTGCACGATTTGTGCACAATTTCATTCTAAGGTATTGATAAATTCTGACAAGTGAATTTTGAAATATTGAAAAACACCAAACGTTAAATTTGGATACAATGCGAAGTTTTGGACTAAGGGAATGTCGAGAAGCCGTAGTAATCTACGGTGCCTCGACTTCACGAGGGAAAAACTAGCAGGGTGCCAAATTTAACGTTTCGCTATAATACTTTTACGATACGTGTCGAGATGTTCGAGTGCCACACCAGTTCCTTTCACCACACAATACAGCGCATCATCCGCCAGTATCGCCTTGACCCCCGTGCGGCGAAATACCAGTTCGGGAAGATTACGGAGCATCGAGCTACCGCCCGTCATGATGATTCCCTGATCGATGATGTCTGCGGAAAGCTCTGGTGGAGTCTCCTGTAGAACGTCTTTAATCGCTTTAATCATCTCGCGCAATTCCTTGTCTATCGCTTTGACTATTTCATTTGATGAAACAGTAATTGAGCGTGGAAGTCCTGCAACAAAGTCGCGGCCCTTGATGACCATGGTGAGTTCTTCCTCGAGTGGCACTGCAGAGCCGATATTGATTTTGATATCTTCAGCAGTCTTGTCTCCTATTGCGAGGTTGAAAGTCTTTTTGATGTAGTCAGCGATGGCTTGGTCGATGCGGTTACCCGCACATTTTACTGATGTTGATGCGACAATTCCGCCGAGTGAAATAACTGCGACGTCGGTGGTGCCTCCCCCGATATCGACGACCATGTGCCCACGTGCTTCGTAGATAGGAATACCTGCACCGATAGCTGCAAGGATAGGCTCCTTCACCACGTAGGCATTTTTTGCGCCCGCGCGCATGGCAGCCTCGATGACGGCACGACGCTCGGTTGATGTGACTCCTGCAGGAACGGAGACCATGACTTCAGGCTTGAACAGATTCCAACGCCCGAGCGCCTTGTTGATAAAGTAGCGGAGCATCGCTTCGGTGACACGGTAGTCGGCAATTACTCCATCGCGCATTGGGCGGTACGCGATAATATCGTCGGGGGTACGGCCTATCATTTCCTTGGCTTCAATACCTACTGAGAGAATGCGGTTGTCGCGCTCAGAGACTGCGACTACAGAAGGTTCGTTTAAGACAATGCCACGGCCTGGGACATATACTAGGGTATTTGCCGTACCAAGATCGATGCCAAGTTTTGAGGTCATGAATGCCATGTGTAGGCCTCATTTAACACAATAGTACGCACTTCTGCAATGACCACGAATATGTGGTGCTCTCTTGTGGGAAATGCGCCTTGATTTAAGGCATGACATCGTAACAGTGTCTGTCTTTTTCAGCAACGCAGCCTTGGTCATCAGCGGTTAAAAAACCATCTATCTTCTGGTCGGTATCGGTCACCAAATGCAAATCGTTCCCATTTTCAAGTGAAGCGGCAAGTACATAACTCGCTCCATTTTTTTGTACTTCGTAGTTGTAATTTTCTTTGTCCGATGGATCACTCGGTAGCCTACCAAGATAAAGCGGTACCAGTGCCCGAAGTGATGATGGGTAAAAAAGACGAGCGCTATAATATCGTCCAAGAGCCAGCTGAATCTGCAAAATATCACTAAGTCGCTGTGCATCGCGCGCGGATACTTCGGAAGCACTTGAGCTAGAGCTGATCGTGGTGACTGGTAGAAGCAGCGATGTATCACTTAATGGCAGAAAATCGTCACCGACGATATCATAACAATGTCGTCCTGTTTCCCTTTGACAACCGATGGAATCATCGGTCAAAAATTCCATTATGTCCTTATCGGCATCGGCCTTAAGAACTGGGTTATCGCCACGCTCAAGTGAAGCTGCTACAACATAGCCCTTACCACCACGTAGTTGCACATAGTAATACGGGGTGTGATCCGTTGGATCGGTGAGCATACTGGAGAGGTAATGGCTGTCGACTAATTGCTCAAGTGTAGCTGCATACTGTTGATTCAAGTCATAATATAATTCACTTGCGAGCTGAATATTCGCGATGTCAGAGATACGCTGTGCGTCACGAGATTTCTCTTTGGCAGTACCAAGACCACCAAGCACAATACTACTCATGATGAGGATTGGAACAATCAGTCCCCCAACGAAACCGACGAGAACAAATGGCCACTTGGGACTTGGTGCAGCAGCAACTGTTGTTCCTTCATACATCCTTCGCAGATTGCGATACAACACAAAACCGTAGGTCGCAACGAACGGTCCCAGTAGGAGACTGAGCAGGAATTGCATTATTTGCGCCAGATATGGAATGTTCAATAGGCCGACCAACATTGGTGGAAGATATGTCGTCCAGATGAGTACGACCATCACGAAGAGTCGCCAGAAGACTGAGAGCCACTTTCCTCTTACGTATGCTCGCGAGCGCATGAGTGCGTCCATTCCGCGTGACTCTTCGGCGATGACAACAAATATCGCGGGATAGAACCAAACGATGAACAGTACCCCTGGTACGATAAATAACGCAAACCCGCCAAGTGTGACAAACCCGACGAGTAATGACACCCAAATGTAGGAACCGAGTTTCTTCCATCCACGTTTAAATGACTCAGCAACACCGATTGCTTCACCACTGTCTTTGATTGCGAAGAGCAAGGCAGTACGCCCCCAAAGTTGCACTACGACGAGGCCAAGCAGTACGACGAAGATTATGAAAGGGATGACTACCCATGCTACGCCACTTGAAAACTCATCAAAAAGCGAAATACCAAAAATTCCACCCAGAAAAACTGCAAAAAATGCTATCAAAAGTAGCATCAGCAAGAGAGTGATGCCAACAAATACACCCATACGCGAAACATAAATTGCCCATGCTTCTCTGAGTATCTCAGTCGCACTTGGGAGCTGTAAAAGAGGCACTACTGGTAGAGACGGGGCTGCTGGTGAAACTTGTCCTGAGAGTACCTCTGTGACATCTTCTACTTTCCATCCACTCGCAAGAAGTGTGGTGCGAATGTCCTCGTCTCTCACCCCGCGAGCACGTTCACTTTGCACATATACACCTAACTCTGGATTGCTCATGACCATTGATACTAAATAATAATTTTACGCTCGGAAAAATGTTTGTGTTCTGTTATGGCTTGATATCATAGCAAAAACCCCATGGCTCGCCACGACAGCCACGATAATCATCCCCGCCAACAAAAGCATTGTTGGGCATGACTGCAGTAGGTCCTGCCACGACCCCATTTACGTCGGCATCATTTTGCAGAACATAATTATCATTGCGCTCAAGTGAGGCACCGAGCACATAACTGGCGCAAGGATTTTTGCTGCAAATGGTTTCTGGGTCACCCAGTTTCTTTAGTGCTAAGAGTGGAAGATATGCGTACGGTTTTCTTGTTGATGAGTCAAGAGGATTCATGGGAATGAAATTTTCTTCTGAGAGTGGCGCGAGTGTTAATGGGTAACCTTGATGCGCGTCGAAGTATAATTCAAGCGCGAGTTGAATTTGCCCAATGTCTGAGATGCGTTTTGCGTCTCGAGACTTCTGTCTTGCGCTACTCAGCGAATCAAAAGCCATAGGAGGCAGTGGCGTGACTTCCCAAACCGCTTCTTCTATTACAGGAAGTGGACAATTCGTTTTTTCCGCAAGGGTCTCGATGGTCTGCTCGCCTGTAAGCCGAGTGCCATTCTTGAATACCCAAGTCGGATAATTCACAATTTTCATTGTCTTGCAGACTGGCAATTGTCCCGCTCCATCTTTGGTCGAACACTCAACATACGGGAGCGAAGACGAAGCATCTCCGAATGCCTCTTTTTGCGTTTTACAATGTGGACACCATGAAGTGCCGTACATTTTTGTACCTGTGGTCTTTAGGCACTGCGCGAATTGCTTGTATTGCCCAGGCTTTATCGTACGTAACTCTTCATCTGCACTAGGAGTGGTAAGTGGAATTTCAACCTCCGCTTGTTTGGTTATGCTTTTGTAAACATCTGCGACTGAGGTTACATCGGTAGGTGCAAGTATTGGCGCTACCGAATTAAATTGTGACATCTCAATCGCGATATCGAGATTCCCTGTTGCTTTGAATGATGAGGTCGCAATAGTAATAGGTACGTGAATATTGGTCCTGTAGAGATATGCATTTTTCATTCCAATGTAGAAATCACCAGTTGTTGAGGAGAAAACCTCACTGACGAGAGTTGCTGACTGGAGTAGTGATGCTTTATCTATGTCCGCTCGATAGGAATCATATGCTGGATAAAGTGCGGAAAGATCAATGATGAGTTGGTAAAGCTTTTCTCTATTTACAGAGAACTGGTAGTGGTAGGTTGCAGCACCGGAAATTACGGTTGGGTCCTCCTTTGGCGTCGTAAGCACAAATGGCCAATTTTTTTTGAGAATTGCAGTTGCCTTGTTGCGATAGTCTTCACTCGTCGTGCTGTCTGTGTACTGGTCAAATGTACTTGGGAGCGCGGGATCAATATTTGCCACTCCAGATGAATCAATTGCTATCCACTTCCCTTTCCATGGACTCACAATTTCAGTAACTCCAAGCAATGCAAGTGCTTGGGGAATTTTTGCAATCCTGAGATAAAGTTTCTTATCGACGACTCGCGCATCTATTGCTCCATCAATGACGACTGAAACTGCCGAATAATTGAGATTACCGTCTACTGAATACGTCATATCCAATTGCGTCGTTGAAGCAGTCTCCCCTATATTTACTGTGCCCGTGGCAATGAGAGCAAATTTTGCCGTACTTTGCTCTGGCTCAATATTGAATGTTTGAACCTGTGAAGACATGTCGAGCTTCACACGAGTATCGAATGCATATGCATGTACACTTTTCATTGCATTTTGCATTAGTGCAATTTCTATCTCAGGTGCCGGAGTAGCATTACGCATCAAGAAAAAATATCCCGCAGCAGTGCCTGCGGTAATAACGAATACAGCGACAGCGATTATCACAGAAACCACTTTTTTCATCTTCCCATTATTATCCGTGGCGAAAACCATTTCTGGCACAATTGCGGTCTGCGCTTGTGCTGGAAGTGGAGTAGCGAAATCAGAAACTGCCTGCACGGGTGCTTGGTACGTCGACATTTGTGATTCTAGTTGCACAGCTGCGGTAACTACTGGTGTACTCGTGAGAGACGTTTGCGGGGGGGCTGTTGGAGGTGCTCCACCTGCTTGTCCTAGTATTTCTCGGAGAGCAACCTTCACGTCATCTCCATTCCATCCCGCTGAAACAAGCGCGGCAAGCAATTCTTCTGGAGACGAGCCCTTGGCCAAAGACTCACGCAAATATGCGTTGAGCTGATCATTTCCCATATATTGGTAATTTACGTGTTACAGAATTATTAAGGAACTTTGCTCGTGGTAGTGGCCACTGTAGTAGTAGGTTGAACAAAGACTATGTCGTAGCAAGCCTTCTCGCGTTCGAGTGCGCATCCACTCTTATCATCCCCACGAACGTCAGAATTTTGGTCACTGTCGTTTTGGAGTGCCGGATTTGTTGTGTCATTGAGGTTTACTCCAAGATGATAGACAGAACAGGTTTTTGATTTCAGTAAACACTTATTTGCTTTCGTAAAATCACCTGACTTTTGATATGGTGCGTAGACATATGTCTTGAGAATTTCCTCAGCAAGGGTTGAGGTCGAGAGGAAATTGTTCACTCGTAATTCTGAAAGCGTGATAGGAAATCTTCCCTTCGTGCTCATATAGCTTCCAAGTGCATGTTCAACTTCTCCTAATCCGTTGATAGAGGTCGCATCACGAGTACGAAGTAACTTAAACTTTTTGAAGTCATCCATGCGCGTGCGGAGTTCATCGAGAGAAAGATATGGTGCGGGATCCTTTACCGTCACCGCGGTGCCGAAATTTGCAAAGACAAACCCGAGCGCAAACGGACCCTTCACGCGAACCTCTCCTATATCATCATCGAGATCTGCGCTGATGCTCAGCTTTACCAGTGCACTGGTTTTTTCATCAACCCAAATTTCAAACTTGAGTTTTTCGAGCGCATTGACAAAGCGAATCTTCTCTTCTTTGTTAAACAAAAATGATTTACCTAAATATTTTTTATAGAGGTCGCTCGCAAATACGAACATTTTTTCTGGATCATTCTTGAGGGTGAAATGGGTGGTATCAGTGTTATTTATCTTTTCACTTCCTACCTTCTCCCCACCAGTAAACGGCAAATCCTTCGAAAGCACAGCGATAAAACTTGAACTTTCGCTTCCGGCAATACCGTTATAGTCTTCACTGGAAGTCACTGTCTCAAGTGCAAGCTCTTTTGCAATTTCGGCTACATCTACCTTTATCCAATAGGTCTTAAATAAATCTGGGTCAATCTCTGCCTGTACAGGGAATGCAAGCACGCGAAAATAGAGATTGGTTCCGACTATGCGCACATCAGACTCAATGTCGGTACTCCAAGAAAAGTTTCCCGAGGAGAGACCTCCCGCCCACTTGATGCGGTGGTTGCCATCGCCGTAACCATATTTATCACTCTTGAGCGAGCCTGAGTAGTCAAGGTTAAATTTTATTACTCCGCTCCTGTTCTCTCCGCCAGTCTTTGAAGTAAGCACGAGATCACTTGATGCGACGCCACTGTAAGCGAAGCTTGGCGCAGCAACAAAATTCCCAATGGTTTTTGTAAGCAGTGTGGCTACGTCAGGTCCACGCATTTTAATGAATACTACTGCGGCGAGTGCTACGAGAGTGACGAGTACGAGGGCAAGGGCTGCAAAGCCGATGGTCTTTTTTATTTTATTTTTCCGAGTTAATTCTTCTGCTTGCGTAAGCTTTTGCTTCACTTGAGGAATTTTTTTCTCTGCTGCCTTTTTAGACTCGACAGCAGCCGCACTTGCATATACAGGCATCGGATTAGCATCTTCAGCAGGAAGGAGTGCGGGAAGTCCTTTAATGGTTGCACCCCTACCCCGCAATAAGACATCACTCGTCATTGTTCTGCGCGAAGAGAGAGAAGCACGAAGAGCTATTTCCTTTTCTTCATTTTGCGCAGGTTGCTCTACTACTTTCCCTTGAGAGAGCCACAGCTCAGCAACCGAACGAGTTTCAATTGGCTTATCTAACGGAGTTGAAGTAGTTCCTGCCCCAACTTGCGGAGCAGTCGAAGTCGAAGGTAGTTCTGATTGACGATTTTGAAGTGGCTCTGGGGTGCTTTCTGCTTGTGCTGGTGGCTGAGGAGAAGTAGCAGCAAGTGCGGGCTTTATCCGCGAAAGATCGAACTTCACAACAGCAGGCTTCACACCTTCGGCTGGTTGAACTGGAGTGGAATCACTTACAACTGGTGTCGAAACAGGAGCAAGCATTTCCATAAGGTTTACCGTGGGGTGAGTTTCCTTTTTTTCTTGCGCTTGAGCTGGCACGATTGCTATCTGCGGAACGTCAACATGAATCAATGCTTCAGCTACTTCAACGTTTTCTGTTGGTGCCAAGAGAGTCTCCACTTCTTGTGTTGGCTCTTCGGGGAGGGGCGATGCGACAATTGGAGTACTTGCTCCGGAAAAAATTCCAAGGAAATCGTCCGTCTCTGCAGCTGGTGGAACATCGCGCAGAGAGCGAACCGAGAGTGTGACTGGTTCAGCGCTACTCCTTTCCCCCTCCTCTTGTACAACTTCATCAGTAACAGCCTCAAGATCAGGAAGTGAGATAGGGTTCGTTGCGATATCCATCGAGGCGACGCTCGCACTCGAGGCTACTATTTCAGGAACACTCTCCACTTCTGTTTGCCCAATTTGTATAATCCCTTCTTCAACATCAGATTTATCCCACCCGCCCTCTTCGACAAGTACGCGTTCGAGTTCTTGCGGCGTCATTCCAGTCGCAAGTTGAGCACGCAAAAATTCTAGTAACTCTGAAGTGACCATATGTAGCTATTGTATGAAAAATACTTAACTATTACAAACGTTTTATTAGAAATTTTTTGAATTTTGTTTTGAATTCAATTGCTCTTCTTAAAATGAATGAGATTCGAGGCGTGGGGTAAGTGCTGAAGGAGCCATACTCGGAGTATGGTGAAGAAGCACTGGGGCCCCAGAACGAAGAAGCTCGTCATTTTTAGAAGAGCTAGATGCCCTTGAGGACCTCTATCTTTGCGCCGATAGCATTCAATCGCTCGGCAATCTCCTCATACCCTCTGTTGATTGAATAGACATTACGGAGATAAGAAACGCCTTCTGCGGCAAGCATACCGATGAGAATGATCATCGCAGGGCGCAGTGCGGGAGGACAAACAATCTGTGCGGCACGTAATTTTGACGGACCAGTAACGAAAACGCGATGAGGGTCAGCAAGGTCAACGCGTGCGCCAAGGCGGTTGAGCTCAGTGAAATAAATAGCACGGTTCTCCCACATCCAGTCATGAATAAGGGTTGTCCCCTTTGCAAGAGTTGCAATAGGCACAAAGAATGGCAGATTGTCGGTGTTGATGCCTGGGTACGGAAGCGAGTGAATCTTATCCAGTGGAGCAGTGAGCTTTGACGGCGTGACTGTAATATCCACAAGTTTGGTACGACCATTTACTGCAACATATGGCCTCCCAACCTTAAACTTTTGTCCCATTTTTCTTAACTTTAATAGTTCCACGGAAAGAAAATCGATTGGACAACGAGTTATCGAAAGAGTTGAACGAGTCACAATTGCAGCAGAAATGAACATCATTGATTCGATGGGGTCTTCACTGTTGTGGTACTCGATGTTTTTTTCGATTGCAGCGATACCGTGGACAACAAGCGTGGTGGTGCCAATGCCCTCAATCTTCACTCCCAGTTTCTCAAGAAAGAAACACAGCTCCTGCACTTGATAGTTCGGTGGTGCAAACCTGATGGTAGTCTCGCCAGGAATGAGCGCAGCGGCCATCAGAATATTATTTGCAGCAGTATCCCCTGCCTCATACATCACCACATCAGCGGGTCGAAGTTTCTTTGTTGCAACATGATAATGATTTTCGAGAGTTTTAATGCTCACTCCGAGCTCTTCGAGTCCATAGCGATGGGCAGCGATTGTGCGGTTTCCCATTTTACAACCTCCTGCATGAGGGAGATCGAATGCGGGCGACATGTGCACTAATGGTCCAATCAGCATGAGCGACGAGCGCACGCGCGCTGCGGCTGCTACATCAAGCGATTTTAGTGCAAATTTCTTCGGGGGAATAATCTCAACCGAATTCTTTGCAGTCCAACGAATGGACACCCCAATCGATTCAAGAATCTCTATCAGACGATTTACTTCTTCTATCCGCGAAATTCCACTTAAGGTAGTTTTGCCACGGTTGAGGAGTGCCGCACAAAGAAGAACGACCGAACCATTCTTCGAATAGTTCGTCACAATAGTTCCGGAAAGTTTTCGCCCGCCTTCGATGCGAAAGTCCGTCGACTCAGGAATGGTCATCAGTCGCTTTTCAAGCGCCTCACTCAAACGTGATAACTCTTTGGTAGTGAAATTCTGCTTTCCTGCTTCCATACGTGCGACTGCGGACTGCGACGTACCGAGGGCATCGGCAAGTGCCCCTTGGGTCATTCCTTTTTTTTCTCGTAAATTTTTTATAAATGCTCCAATCTTTACTTGTTCATTCATAAAACAAATATATCATATGTGATATATTCGTCAGCACCGTAATCCACATAAAAAGGAGAGGGCAACACCTCTCCATAAGTCATGTTATAATCATCATTATGTATGTTGTTTCTGTAGCCCCAATTAAACGCGGAATTCCCATCGACGAACTTTCATATTTTACAAAGGATGAAATTCCTGCGGGTGCACTAGTAAGTGTCCCCTTGCGCGGTAAGTCTGTTCCAGGACTCGTCATTCGCTCTATTCCCGCCCAAGAGGCTAAATCTGAGCTTCGTCAGGCGAATTTTGCGCTGAAGAAACTTGAGCGAGTACGAGCAAGTAATTTTTTTTCGCCCGGCTTCATTCGTGCAGCTATCACAACCGCGACATATTTTGCCTCCTCTCCTGGTGCAAGCATTCAGGCACTTTTTCCGAATTCATTACTCGGAACAAAGCATGCTGCAAAAGAAGCTGCTCCACTGAAAAAAGAGCGGCGCGGGCAAAAATTTATTTTTCAAGCGGAAGAGGAAGAACGCTATGCGACCTACAAGAGTCATATCCGCGAAGTATTCGCGCGTGGAGGTTCTTGCTATTTCGTCCTTCCCACACTGCAAGACATTGAGCATACATTTGAGAAACTCGAGAAAGGGATTTCAAACTATACATTTATTCTTCACTCAGGACTGACCAAGAAAGAGACGGAGAAACGCTGGAATGCGATACTCTCTACCGAGCACCCCGTGCTCATCATCGGGACGCCATTATTTTTATCTATTCCACGAACTGACATCGAAAGTATCATTCTCGATAAGGAAAGTGCAAGTGGGTACCAACTCGCAACCCGACCGTATCTTGATATGCGCTTCTACGTCGAAGAGTTTTCAAAAGAAATTGGTGCTGATCTTATTCTAGGCGACCTATTTCTACGAGTTGAAACTGCAATGCGCTATAGCCGTGGTGAATTCGAGGCGCTGATGCGACCGAAATCTCGCATCCCCTCAACAGCAACACAACATGTGATTGATATGCGTGCGTCTGGTGAGCAACCTGCGACTGGTAAAGTTGCCATCTGTTCTGCGGAGCTGGTAGACCTAATTGAGGAAGTGAGAAAAAAAGGCACGCATGCGTTTATTCTTGGCATACGACGTGGATTTGCCCCCATGACAGTATGTGGAGACTGTGGAACAGTTGTCACCTGCACACGCTGTGCAGCTCCCATGGTTATCCATAAGCGCTCACAACAAACAACGGCTAAGGAAATTGAGCATATTTTTCTCTGTCATCGCTGCGGCCTTGAACATGAGACGGACGTGACCTGCGGAAACTGTGGTGGATGGCGCCTTGTTCCCCTCGGTATTGGAATTACCCAAGCTGAAGAATCTATTCGCCGTCGATTTCCCGACGCGACTATTTTTCGCATAGATAGAGATACCGTCGAGCGACATGCCGATGCAAAGAAAATTATTGATAAATTTTATCAAACCCCTGGCAGCATCCTCCTCGGTACAGAGATGGCAATACCTTATCTTACTGAGCCTCTTGCCACAGTCGCGGTACTTTCAGTAAATTCACTCCTGACTATTCCTGACTTTCGAATGGGTGAAAAAGTATTCCGGTTATTACTCCTCTTGCGCGAAAAGGCGAGGGAACATTTTCTTGTACAAACACGCGATCCTGACATGGAACTATTTGCACTCGCAACCCAAGGAAATATTGGTGAGTTCGTTCGACAAGAACTTCTTGCGAGGCAGGAGCTCTCCTACCCGCCATTTTCCACTATGATTAAATTCACCCATCAGGGAGGCAAGGTTGAGGGCGCAAGAGTAATGACCGATATTGAGCGTACGTTTGGCTCATATCACCCAGTAAGCTTCCCAAGTTTTATCGGAAAGATAAAAGGAAAGTATCTGATGAATGCGCTTCTACGGATAGTAGAAGATGGCAAAAATGCAGGCTGGCCAAACGATGAGTTGCTGGGGTTGATTCGGGCGTTGCCACCTGATGTTGAAGTGCGAGTGAATCCCGACTCGATCATCTAGTTGCGCTTTTACGGCCACATGGTAGAAAGAAGCTAGTCAGACAACTACCGGAGGCTTCCATGGAAAAGACCGACCTGTTCGCAGGTATTTCTCCAAGGGGTGCTGCGGGAGTAATCGTTCGCACCTTAAACGAACTGAGTAGTGGCCAAGTCCCTACTCAAGGAGAGCAAGAACTCCTCAACGCACTCAAGCGACACATGCTCCCTCACATTGGGACTCGTAACGCGCGAGTGTTCGAGGCCATTCGTACACGCATCGCACACATCGCAAGTGGCAACAACGGCGGACACTTCGCCAAGATTTTCGAGGAGCTCATCCAGTGTGGATTCACACGCCCGCGTCTCAAGAGCATTCCCTTCGATCTGATCGCGCTGCGCTTCCCTGAAGCAAGCAAGATCCTCGCTCGGGAGTTCCCGATCTCGTCGAGTGGTGGGCTCATCCTCATTCTCGCGAAAGACAAGAGCGGCCACTGGCGCCTCTTCGCTTGAGTGCGCACACCGACCTCCCCCTCCAAACGGGGGGCGGTTTTTTTAACTGCTAGCAAGTAGTGAAAAATTCTGTAGAATAGCAACAATGAAAGAAAAAGCTGGTACAACTATTGTCCAGAACGGAGACCCAGTCCTCCGCACTGTTGCGATGCGTGTTGACCCAAGAGATATTGGCACAAAAAAACTGAACGACATTCTTGAGCGAATGAAAATAGCGCTCGAGCGAGAAAGTGATGGAGTTGCTATTGCAGCACCACAAATTGGGGTGCCTCTCGCAATATTCATCGTCTCACACCGAGCATTTGAAATTGAGGAGGAGGGCGAAGACGGAAAGCCAGTGAAAAAAATTGAAGGCAAAGATATGATTGTCATTAATCCTGAGATCACCAAATTGTCGAAGAAAAAAGTTAAGGTTCCAGAAGGATGTCTCTCGGTGCGTTGGCTTTACGGCAGCACGATACGGCACGAAAAGGCTACCGTGAGAGGCACAGACGAGCATGGAAAGAAATTTACCTATGGTGGGTCTGGACTTGTGGCGCAAATATTTCAACATGAAACAGACCACTTGGGAGGAATTCTCTTTATTGACCACGCAACCGAGATAGAGGAGCTCTCGCAAGAGGAAATTGATCGCATCGAGAGTCAACGAAATAAAAAAAAGTA
The DNA here is from genome assembly GCA_043717905.1 of bacterium. GTDB lineage: Bacteria > Patescibacteriota > Minisyncoccia > Phycocordibacterales > UBA6899 > MHLP01. The sequence continues at coordinate 13,493 of JAYSWT010000018.1, forward strand.
GCCAGAGAACCATGTCACCAATACTTATAGGCAAGGATGTGCGTTTCGTCTTTTTTGGAACTCCTCTATTTGCAGCAATTATCCTCGATGAGCTTGAGTCGAGTGGGTATCTCCCCTCGCTGATTGTCACCGCACCTGACAAACCAAAAGGGAGGAAACTTATCCTGACGAAAAGTGAAACAAAAATATGGGGAGAAGCTCACAACATTCCTGTTGTCACTCCGCCCACACTCAAAGACAGTGCTATTGTTACAAGTCTGCAAAAAGAACAGGCGCATGTATTTATTGTTGCGGCGTATGGAAAGTTAATTCCAAAAACCATACTCGATATACCCGAGTATGAAGTACTCAATGTCCACCCATCACTTCTACCTAGGTTTCGTGGTTCTTCTCCAATCGAATCAGCAATTCTCTCTGACGAAACCGTAACTGGGGTCACCATCATGCAGCTTGATGAAGAAATGGACCATGGTCCCGTTATCGCCCAGCGCGAGCGCATCATTAATAACTGGCCCCCGCGCGGGAGTGAGCTTACGAAAGACCTCGCACACTTTGGAGGGAAACTCCTCACGGAAATAATTCCTGAGTGGTTAAATGGCCTCAAGGCTTTTCCACAGGACCATACTCGAGCGACCTTCACAAAGAAAATCAGCAAAGATGATGGATTGATTGATATCAATGCTGATCCAGTTTTGAATTTCAAGAAGATTAGGGCATACGACGAGTGGCCTGGCACATATTTCTTCGTAACTCGCAATGGGAAAAATATCCGTGTAAAAATTACCGATGCTCACCTTGAGCTTGATAAACTCATAATTGATAAAGTAGTCCCTGAAGGGAAAAAAGAGATGTCGTATCAAGATTTTTTGCGAGGAGGAAAGTAGACGCCACGGAGAAGCTAGAAATTCTCCTCGTCAGTGCTTGCTGAATTCGAACGACGATCAATGAGTTGATTTTGCATTTTTACGGAATCCACTTGCGAAGAAACTGAGTACTGATGCTCTTCTGCGTTTGCTAGCTCAACCATGCTGTTGAGAAAAAAAGTTACAAAACAACCGAGCACCAACAAGACTACCCAGTAGACAATGGAATGAAGCCCTGACTCTGATGTGCTGAGATTTGCCATGCTATACAGACTCGATTCGCCTCTTTACCTCACGTGCCCCAGCTTTACGCTGTGATCGAGTCTTCTCATGGTGATTCTTTACATCTCTCACAATCCGCTCACGCATCATATCAATCGCCTCATAGAGGTCGGGTGCTTTTGTCACCACTCGAAAGTCTTTGCCTTTCACGTGCAGAGTAATTTCTGCAAAGAACTGCTCTTTTCCCACCTTGTGATGTTTGTTCGACGACCCAACCTCAATACGTGCAATTGAACTTTTCTCATTCGGTTCTAAAACTTTCTCGAGCTCGCGCATGCGCTTTGCAACGTACGCGTCTATTGCATTAGTGTGAGTAATATTTGTCGCTTTGAGTGTTGTTCTCATATACCCTATTTAACCATATTTTGTATTAAAAAGTCTCATACAGAAGTGGGAAATGATTTTGGGCTTTTTGCAATCCTGTTGGTATACTGCTTGTATGAAAGCGCAAAGTTATCTACTGGGGATTCTCGTTATCATACTATCGCTCGGGGCAATTTGGGGGGCTGTATTCCTTGCTTTTTCACAGTATTCCACTCCATCGACACCACAACCAGCATCTCCGCCAAACACTCCCCAATTCTCCGAGCCAGCACAAACCGAGGCTACTACCTCCTCGGCGACAATGAGCAGTACACTTCCGACACTGACTACCCCAATAGCAAATGCGAAAATACACAGTCCACTTACTCTCACTGGTGAAGCAGTTGGCACATGGTATTTCGAAGCGAGTTTCCCTATTATACTTAGGGATGCAAGCGGAAATGTGCTCGCACAGACCCCCGCACAGGCACAAGGAGAATGGATGAGCACAAGTAGTGTCCCCTTCATTGCTATCCTAACGTGGGCGACGTCCACCGCAACCAGTGGCGTACTTATTCTTAAAAAGGACAACCCATCTGGATTGCCAGAATACGACAGCGAAGTTGTCTTCCCTATTACATTTTAGACCATGAAATCACTGAAGCATATTGCAAAAAAAGAACGAATAATCATCTTAGTGATTGGATTAGTTGTCGGAGCTATTCTAGGAGGAACTTTCCACAAGGAAACGATCGTGGTGCGCGAAGGAACTGCGGACACTCCTGCGGCACTTACCTCAGTAAACCTAATGATCGATAACGGACGCGGAAGTGTACGCACCTGGAATACCGTTTCATGGCACGAAGCAATGAGCATCCTCGATTTACTCCAATTCGTCGCAGACAGCAAAAATATTACTCTTGAAAAGACGCCCACTGGAGTACTTTCAATTGACGGACTAAGAAATGCAACAAGCACCGGTGAGCGCTGGCAATATTGGGTAAATAATACCTACGAACCAAAGGTGCCGAACAAGTATTATCTGAAGCCAGGAGATATCGTGCTGTGGAAATTCGTTTCACCGCAAGGAATCTAACTTTTGCATTCTCAAAACCTATCGCTATACTGGCGATACTTCAATGAAGAAGAAGTCCCCGTCGTTCAATGGATAGGATATCTCCCTCCGAAGGAGATGATCGTGGTTCGATTCCACGCGGGGGCACCGAAATTTGACTAAACTGAGTTTGTTGCCCAGATAAACAGAGAGAGCCGAACGAGTTGTACTCTAATATGAGCATACATGACTCCAGCTACGCTCCCTGCTATCATAAGAGCAAATCATGACTATCGCCTTTCTTCTCACAACGGGTGAATTTTTAGCTGTCACTTTCTTCAAGGTGCTCTTTGTGGTTTTTATTGCCACCATGTTAAGGCCGTCCTGTCGAGAACGCGGCTGGAAATACGTAGCAAAAACGACACTACTGACAACGGCCTATATTTCAGTTTTTCTTCTCGTGGTGGGTGGAATATATGTGACAAAATTATATTTTAGCAATGACCCAACGTAAATCATGGCATATTGGAATCTCATGCAATTGTGCTATGCTCTTCGATTATGCCTTCCCTACTAGGAGAATTACCCCCAGTCGACCCAAAAGAAGTCGAGTGGCTACTCAAAGAGAAATACAACGGAATTGAAACAGCGGAATTTCACGCTGATGTCGAGCGTTTGAAGAAGGCAGAACCCTTGGCGTATGTGATTGGCTGGATACCTTTTTATGGATGCAAAATTGATGTGTCACTCCACCCAATGATCCCCCGCCCAGAGACTGAATTTTGGGTGGAGCGTGCCGTAAACGAGTTACGTAATTTGGAAGCTAAGCTTCCAAATAGAAAATTACGTCTTGCCGATACCTTTTCAGGTTCGGGCTGTATCGGTGTTGCACTCTTAAAACATCTTCCCAATGCAACAGTAGAACTTTCTGAGTTCGATCCAAAACTTACCGAACAGCTCCGTATCAACGTGAAATTAAACGGAATCGATACAGAACGAGGACCTTGTAAAGAAGCGGATGCCCTTGGCGGACTAACTGGAACATACGACGCTATCTTCGCTAATCCCCCATACATAGACCCGAAGGCAATTCCCGAGATGGATAGGAGTGTCATCGACTACGAACCGCACTTATCTCTATTTGCAGGCGAGCGTGGCCTTGATTACGTGAAGCTTATTATCAACACTGGTGCGCAGTATTTAAACGATGGCCTGCCTGCCGCGCCCGGAGTTGCGGCGCAGGCAGGCGGCACATTCTATATTGAATGCGATGCTCACCAGAAAGAGTGGATTCTCGAGCTACTTACAGAACATGGGAAAACGTTGTCCAAAGGTAGCCCTTGGAAACATGAATTTTGGTTCGATCAATATGGCCAAGTGCGGTTTCTTATCCTGCGCAAATAATCACCAAGCTTCTTTTTCGCGTCATTCGTTCGGGAGTAAAAGCGAAACGTTTTTACTCCACTCTCTCATTTAGCGAATAGTTCCGGATTTACTGACTCAGCTAGAGGCACTTGTAAAATAATTTATAGTATAATGAGTATATGGATATTTATGCAATTTGCGGGTGGATAGGAATGACGCTCATTGTTGTCACCTACTATTTCGTTACAACTGGGAAATGGGGGCCCCAGACCAAAATTGACGAAGTGCTCAATATTCTTGGCTCGATACTCGTTGGAGTGAGCGTCTATCATACTGGCGCATGGCCAGCATTTACCCTTCAAGTGGTGTGGGCTTCTGTAGCACTCTGGAGTCTGACGCAGAAGTTGAACGCCAAAAAATCAATCTAAAAGTAGAAGAAAACCGCTCGAGTGAGTGGTTTTCTTTTGGGCCTATTAGCGCATGCGGGCTGCGACTTGCTTTCCAGCTCGTTTTGCCTTTTTGCGTCCTGCCTGTTTTTCTTTCTTATTCATGGAGACAATCTACACTATTTCGCTTTTAAACTCAATATCAGCAGATTTTCGAGATGCGGAGTCTGTGGATAGAAATCAAAACCTTGCACCAGCTCGATGTTGTAGAGTTCCTGTAATTCTGAATAATCCCTCGCCTGTGTTTCTGGGTTGCAGGAAAGATAAATAATCCTTGCGGGTTGTTTTTCTTTAATGGCAGTGATGAGTTTGGGGTGGAGGCCTGCACGGGGTGGGTCGAGGAGTAGAATATCATCTGCATGCATCAATTCTTTGTCGATTGCTTCTGCAGGGAGCGATTCCGCGCTATATCCTTTGATTTCGTTTACCTTGGCGGAAAGGAGTGCCGACTCGACCGCCGCAGGAACGATTTCCACTGCATGCACAATAGCCCCCGCGCGACAGAGGAGGAGACCAATCGTTCCTGCTCCAGAATAAAGCTCGAGCACACGACTACCGCTTTGGACATACTTCTTCATTGTTGCAACTGCTTCGAGAAATACCGGAATATTGTTCTGAAAAAAAGAATCCCACGAATAGCGAATTGATACTCCATCCATCACCTCAGTGAGAAAATCATCCCCTCTCCCCCACAGAAATTTCGTCGGAACTGACGCGGGAGATTTCTCGGTTGAATGAAAGACCATAAATCCAGAAAGGTCTGCAATATCATCAACAGAAAATTCCGCTATCTCCGTTTTCTTTGCATAAAGTATGGCGATACACCTCCCTTCGCTTTTTGATTCACGGATGACGAGCGTCTTTAAGTCACTCGAGACGTACCCCGCTGCGCGCAACTTTATGGTTATCGCTAGTGCGATGGTATTCATTCTTTCTGAGGCGAGTATGCACCCTTTTGGAAGTTGGAGTCTTCGTGCCCCTCCTCCACGCTCATGAAATGCGAGCGAAAGTGGGATTTCATTCTCCCCTTCACGGTCGCAGAAACTGAATTCAACCTTTGTACGGTATCCATAGAATTGACTGGCAGGAGTGAAAACCGCCTTTGGGGCATCAGGATAATAGCCGAACAGATTCTGAATAAGTTTATGCTTCAGTTCAGCTTGGAGTGGGTACTCCATCACTTGCCATGGACTACACGACAAGTAGTGCGTCTCTTCGGGAAGCTTGCGTCTCGCAGAAGCCTTAGTTATTTCCTTCAACACTCCGATCAAAATTCCCTGTTTCTTCCTCACCTCAACCACCCCAGTTTCGTCAGGAAGCATGCCATGAATATGCACCTTCTTACCTTCGAAGGTACCCTCCGCAGCACCATCATGTGCTATTTTCTCCACAGTCATCGAGAATGTCTTTTGTTGCATCAGTTGAGTCTAATCGGTATTGCTGTCGTCGTCCAATTTTTCCATACTAGATACTCTCTACAAGATACTTTATACTGCCTTCATGCATGTCATAGTCATTCGCCACGGCGAAACCGACCTCAACCGTGAAAATCGCCTGCAAGGCTCGAAGGGTCCCAACCTTGGACTAAATGAGTATGGAAAAAAAATGGTTGCCGAACTCCGTGATACGCTTTTGGTTTCCCCAAAAACTCTATATGTCTCGCCGCTCTTGCGTACTCAAGAAACTGCCAATATTCTTAATGAACGTTTTCATGCGCCACTAGTAATTGCCCCAGAGCTGATGGAGCGCGATTTTGGCTCACTGTCAGGAAAGTTACGAAGTGAAATTGACCCACAGCTCGTAGAAAATGATCTCGAAGGAAAGTATGATTATCATCCATTTGGGGGTGAGTCGGTAGATGACGTGCGGGAGAGAATCCTCAGTTTCCTTACCACGCTTCCACTCGCCTCTTCGGACACCGTCTTTCTTGTCACCCATCGCGGTATCATCCGCCTCATGTATGACCTTTTTCCAAATGCGGTAATCTCCAACGAAGTCCTCCCTGCTTCAAAACACGCATTTGATATCTCTTCACTGTCACCTGCTCAGGGGTAGCAAGTTTCTAACATCTGAAGCCCAGATATGTTCGGAAAGTTGCGAAAAACAATTCAATTTGTCACGTTTCTCCCAATGAGACAGACAGCAGTGTGGGGGTTTTTGGGATGATGAAAAAGTGCCCGCTTGCGCGGGACACTTTGTCGAAAAAAGAACTTACGCGGACAATCCTTCACCCACGCGGATGAATATCGTCTGCGTCACTTGAAAGAGCGCGGTGAGGGTACCCTCGAAGCCGTTCATAACGTCCGGCATCAAGCTCTTCAGGATAATAATAGTGAGTCCCAAACCTAATGCTTTGAATATTCCCATAACCGCAGTTCTTGAGAGGGAAACTTCGTTCGACACCTACCCGCGCAACATGCGCAAGCGGGACGAAGAATAGGATCACTAAATGTATCCATACCCTCCCCAGATAAACAGTAGCGGTCTCTGTATATGTGGGGAGGGAGAATTTGGTACTGGAAGGTATCTGCCTCCTATAACCCTACTCCCCACAAAAAGGTCGTCAAACCGATAAGAGATGTCCACAGTACGGGCGCAAAGAGGAGCTAAATTTGTTATGATAAGACACATGTCCGAACGTACATTTCAGCGGTCAAACTTTAACATGCGACTGACGATGATTCGCCTCATCGCGATTACCATCATCCCCCTTGCCGCTATCGGCCTTTTTGGTATTTTTTATGGAAAAGGGACACTCCATAGCCTCGCTATTTCAAACGCTGAGTCAATCAATGGACTGAAGTCGCAGATTATTTCTGAAATGCTGGAAGGAAAAGAAGAAGAGGTTGCAGGTATCACGCTAGGTCAAAACCTCGATGAGATTTTGACTATTATCAAGTCGACAACGACGAGTGCGAAGATGCGGGAGGAGGCAACAAATTATCTTGATGCATACATGAAGTCAGTTGAGCAAAGAGAGCTCGTTGAACACCCTGAGTTTGAAACACTTGCCATCATTGACCCACTGAGTTACCGCATCTACACAAAAGTTGGACAAGATGGTGGGGTATTGCCTGCAGTGAATGACCCAATCCTCAACTCTGGAAAAGCAGGCACAAGCATGGAAAGCCGCTATATCGAAGCAGAGAAACGGACGGTCATCTATATCGCTGCCCCAATCACCTACAAGAATGACGTACAGGCAGTGCTTGTTGCAGTGCTGCGGACTGACGAGATTGCAAAAGAAGCAAGTAGTAATATCAACAGCGGGGCAAATGTACACAGTTACCTCCTCAATCTGAATGGAATTCCTGTTGCGGGCAACTTCGTCATTGGCAGTGAGATTTCTTCACTCGGGGCGGCGAGTATTGTGAGTAAGGCGGAAACGACATTACGTGGGACATTTGAATCCAGTGACGGATATCAAAACACTACTATTGTCTCGTATACCACTCTCCCTATTGGTTGGATTATTGTTACCGAGATTGAGAACGAGCGATTCATGGGTATCGTCAATTGGTCGCTCTTATATCTGCTACTATTTCTTGCTGTACTTGGAGCTGTCTTTGTGGCTATCGTTAGTCTTCGTTCATTGGTCGAACCGATGCGACGCGCCGTTGATCAAATCGCACAAGCTGGTGCTTCACTCTCTGCAACATCACAGCAAGTAGCCGCCTCAGCACAAAACAACGCCGGTATCGCTGAGCAAGTGGCGCAGGGTGCGACAACTCAGTCAGCGCAAGCTGAGAGTATTTCACGTTCAGTTGCGGAAATTGCACAAGGGACACAGGAGATACTCGCTTCTTCGGAAGATGCATCACGGGTAGCGCGCGAAGTTTCTCAAGTGACGCAAATTGCAGGAGAAAAGGGTGAGCAATCACAACACAGTCTCGACCAAATCCGCAAGATGACTTCTGACACCGCAGTGATAGCACGGACGATGGGTAACCGTTCACGCGAGATTCGCACCATTGTTGACACCATTACCAAGATCGCCGAGCAGACGAACCTCCTCTCCCTCAACGCTGCGATTGAAGCTGCGCGTGCAGGAGATGCCGGACGCGGATTCTCGGTCGTTGCAGATGAAATCCGTAAACTCGCTGAACAATCAGCAAGTTCTGCGGATGAAATAAAACAGCAAGTCGAGAAGATGCTCATTCAGATAGACGACACGGTCACTGCAGCAGAAAAGGGACTTGAACATGCAGACCAAAACGCGCGCGTGGTTGCTGAAGCACTGAGCGAACTGCAGAATATTTCTGGAGCTACCCAACAACTTTCTGCACGAATAAAAGAAATCTCAGTCCGCACCGAGCAACAAACTTCCCTCGTTCAACATGTCGCTGAAAGTATGGATGCGATTGGTTCCGTGGCAGAGCAAAATGCTGTGGGCGCAGAACAACTTTCTGCCTCAACACAACAACAGAGCGCCGCAAATCAGCAAGTTGCTGCTGCTGCACAACAACTGCAAGCACTTTCGCTCGACCTCCAACGCCTCACTGGAGGAATTTCCCATTCACTTGAAAGCGCTCAAAATTTCATTGATAACCGTGTGAATAAAAAGGCCATTCCTGCATATATACTCGAAGATAGTAGTGAAAACCGAGCGCAGTAGGTTGCATAGTTTACTTCATCAAGTAAAATAAGCATATGAAAAAACTATATCGTCACCATCAGGAACATCACGGTACCCCAGTTATAAGTGGTATTTTTAGTGGACTTGGGGAGTGGATGGAAGTAAGTCCAGGAGTACTGCGGGTTGGCTATATCGTGCTAGGCATTTTGACTGGAATCCTCCCTGCCCTGTGTTTGTATTTCGTATTTCATTTCCTTATCCCAAAGAAGAAGTAGTTCTCTCAACAGAGTAAATAAAATATCCGCTTGATGGCGGATATTTTATTTAGTCTATATGAGCCGTACTATTATTTTACTGTCATTGAGGTAATCACAACCGGAGTGAGTGGTCTATCATTTCCCCCAAGCTGTGCGGGTCCATCAGTCTCAACATTGTCGATTGCAGCAACCACATCAAGCCCACTCACGACTTCTCCGAAAATAACGTATTGGGGAGGAAGCGGATAGTCAGCGGCCATGATAAAGAATTGACTACCATTGGTGTTGGGACCTGAGTTTGCCATAGCGAGAACTCCACGTTTATAACCTCGTTGATAAATTGCACTTTGGGTGTTTATTTCGTCGGCAAATTTATATCCTGGTCCACCCGAACCCCAACGAGTCGACAGCGTGTCGTCTTTCGTAAGTGGATCTCCGCCCTGTATCATGAATCCTTTGATGACGCGATGAAATTTTACGCCATCATAGAACTTTGACGAGGCAAGTTTAATAAAATTTTCCGTCGCTTTGGGAGCCTCTTTTGTATAGAGCTTTACGGTAATGTCCCCCATTGAGGTCTTGAGCATGACAGAGTCCTCCGCGCTCGCTGCAACTGCGGCAACCTGTGCTGCTGCTGGTACAGAGTTTGAATTGTTGGTAATTTCTTCGGGCATAGTTATGGGTATAACGGCAGCTCCATCCTCCTTACTTGAAGATGCAGTGTCGATGCGAGTAATTGTAAGACCATTTGAGCTTGAAGTAGTGGCTACTGGTGTAACGATACTACTATCACTTGTGGTGTAGAGCACCGCAGCCATAGCGACAATAAGCATTCCTCCTGCGACTATCCATGTTGTTTGATTCATACGAGGAGAAGTATACACAGAGAGCCCTGAGTATTCAAGTCTTCTCGCTACTCGTAACGAAGTGCCTCAATGGGACTCTTCTCTGAAGCCTTGCGAGCAGGATAAAGCCCGAAAACGACCCCAACTCCGCCCGCCACGAGGAGTCCTGTCAGCGCGGCACGAAACGGAAATGTGAATACCCAGTTCACATCCAGTCCTTTCGATAATCCAATCGAGGCGATGTAACCAAATATCACCCCGAGCGTCACGCCAATGAAGCCACCCACCAAAGTGAGGATGACCGACTCAAGCAGGAATTGAAGTAAGATGTCTCTGTTCCTTGCCCCAAGTGCTTTGCGTAAGCCAATCTCTTTCGTACGCTCTGTGACGGAGACAAGCATGACGTTCATCACTCCGATACCACCGACCACGAGCGATATCGCTACGACCGCGGAGAGGAAGGCGGTGAGTACCGACAGGATTGTTCCGATCTGTTTGATGGTACCCTGCTGGGTCTCGATATAGAAATCATCTTTATCCGGATCGGTGATGTTATGGAGCTCACGGAGTGTGGTCTTGATATCAGCTACCGAGCGCTCGACAGCTTCGGGACTAGATACCTTAATCATCACTTCGCTGTAGTGTTTCTGCTGAGAGAGGTAGGCCATAGCGGTGGTATACGGTACGAGCACCATGTTGTCAGTGTTGAATAGCGTAGTGCCGCCGGACGCAAGGACCGCTACTACTCGAAAATTCGTCCTTCCGATACGAACGGATTTCCCTACCGGCTCTTCGCCAATGAAGAGTTTGTCGGCTATCTTTGTCCCGAGGACAACGACGGAAGCCGTTTGTTTAATGTCCTCGTCAGTAAAGAGTTCTCCACTTTTTACTTCTACCTTCATCATGCTTTGCATGAATGTTGCTGACCAGCCATAAATGGTGGGGCGTTCGATCTCACCCGCGTAGGACACCGGTTCGGAGACGAACACCACAGGTGCCATCGACACAATCTCGGGTACGTTTTCCTTACGCTTGAGCGCATCGATCTCTCGTTCCTTTATCGAGTCTGCGAATAGTGTCTGAGCGAAATCACTTGGACCCTTAGGTTCTCTTCCTGGACGAAGGGTGATTGTCTCAGCGCCGAGACCCTGTATCTGCCCCAAAATGAGCCCCTGTGCACCCTCACCAATGGAGACAATGAGCATAATAGCGGTGATACCGATGACGATGCCAAGTATGGTAAGTCCGGAGCGGACCCGATTTGCGCGTACCGCCCGATATGCTGTCCTTACAGTAAACAAAGTGGAAGCCATATCATTTAAGTTCAGGAATATCGGTAGCTTTTCCTTGCCAAACGATTGCACCATCTTTCATTAGAATTGCACGATGCGCACGACGAGCAAGGAGTCGGTCATGAGTGATGAGAATGACTGTCTTGCCTTCATGATGCAATCGCTCGAGCATGTCCATCACCAAAGACCCCGACACTGAGTCGAGATTCCCGGTCGGCTCATCGGCAAAAATTATCTTCGGATCATTTACGAGTGAGCGAGCTATTGCAACACGCTGCCGCTCTCCGCCGGAAAGCTGGCTTGGCTCGAACGTCATTCGATGAGTGAGTCCCACCGCTTCGATCTGCGTCCTTGCGAGCGAATCCCACTTTGCTCCTGGTACCACTGAATATGCAAGTGGGAGTTTTACATTCTCGATGACCGAAGTACGCGGCAAAAGATTGAATGATTGAAAAATAAAACCCATCGTATTATTTCGCAAGCCTGCTATCTCATCTTCCGTTAGTGTCAAAGTATCTTTGCCATTGAGCCGATACACTCCGCTCGTCTGTGGGTCGAGTAATCCAAGTATCTGCAGTAGTGTGGACTTCCCCGAACCGGAAGGTCCTACGATTGCAAGAAAATCACCCTCCTCAACTCTGAGATCGACACCGCGAAGTGCTCTTGTAACCGCACCTTCACTGTCAAATGATTTTTCCAATTTTTCAATCTGGAGAAGTGACATACCTACAGTATATACCACGCTGAAAATTATGGATGATGTTTCTACTTCGGTGCGGCCTCGTTTTCATCAACTATCCTGCCGTCGTTTAAGTGTATGATGCGGTCAGCCAGAGCCCCGTATTCCTTCTCATGTGTCACCATGATGATAGTCTGCCCCTTGTTGTTGAGCTCACGAAATATTGAAAGAATCTGTTTTGCTATTTCAGAATCAAGGTTTGCGGTAGGTTCATCTGCAAACAAAATCTTCGGTGCGTGTGCTATCGAACGTGCTATCGACACCCGCTGCTGCTCTCCTCCTGAAAGTTGGCTGGGGAGATTGCTGAGGCGATGTCCCATCCCAACAGATGCTAATGCAGAAGTGGCTTTTTGGTATGAAAGGGTTTTCGGCTCCCCTTGCATGAGAAGCGGCAATGCAACATTCTCAATCGCGGTGAGTTCCGGTAAGAGCGCATAATCCTGGAATACGTACCCAAGTTCTCGAAGACGAAAGTCGGTGCTTTCTTCAGATGAGAACGACTCGGTGTCTTTATCAAGTAGAAATATCTTTCCAGAAGTTGGAGTATCAAGCAATGAGAGCTGGTAGAGCAAGGTAGACTTACCTGCGCCACTGCGACCCATGATAGCAACGAATTCGCCCTCCTTGATCTCAATTGAAACCTCACGCAGCACCGTTGTGGTCACTTTGCCGGTGGTATAGGTTTTTGTTACTTGTTTTGCGGTGATGATATTGTTCATAGTGAGATTCATCTTCCTAATATCGAATCGAGGGTATTCTTTGAAACGATCATCCGCGCGGGGAAATATCCCGCAATTATCGTCACCAAGACAAGGATCGCTGCTCGCATGAATGTTCCGACATAAGGAACCAAGAGTACACCATCCGCGAAAGGAAAGTCGATCGGGTGCTGTAAGAAGTATGGCTCCAAGAATTGATACACAATTACAAGTCCGATCGCTGAGCCAATCAATGCATAAAAGACGGATTGTAGTATGTAGGAAGTCTCAATGGCGAAAGAGGATATTCCTATCCCTTTCATAATGCCGATGTACTTCCGACGAGTGACTGCATTGATAAAGATGACGATAAACACCGTGATCGACGCCACCAAAAGCCCAATCCCTCCGATTACTGATGAGAGCACCACAAACGTTCGTTCGATATCGTCAAGGAAGCTCCCTTGGGATTCGCGTGATGTCTCAATGCTGGCAAATTCGCCGAGGCCGATCCTGCGCAGATCATCACGAACGGTGCTTGCTTTGCTTGTATCACTGAGGCGTATTGCGATCTCATCGACATTTCGATCATCTCGGGCAAGCAGACGACGGAGTTCCGGAGCGGTGATGAAAACGCGGGTAGAAACCTGGTCTGCCTTTGAGCCGAGTACTCCCTTTACTGTATACTCTCCGGTATTGCCGTTCACGGTCACCCGGACCGTTGACCCTGGATGGATACCCTTCAGCGTAGTAGCGGAAAGCAGCGCGGAACCTAAAGAATATTGATCAAGGAGATTCTTGCCGATCAGTATGAATCCCTCTTCACCCTCACGAAGCATTTCACCTTCAAGCATCCTGTTCCCTAGCTCGGTCACCATATTCTCGTCATCTGGATCGATACCACCAATTGACACATTTACTCGTTCTGGGTTCTTTCCCGGTCCTACCGCAGTTTTATAGTTTCCCTCCACAATTGCCTTTCCGACGTAACGTGAAGAAAGTGCTATAACCTCAGGAAAGGCGCTGATCGACTTTTCTATGCGTTCACTTTGTTCGATAAAGTCCTTGGTTGGTAACTTCTTAAGTATTATGTCGCCTGAATACTGGTGATTATACGCAAGTGTGGCTCCCGTCGGAAGTCCGACCAAAATCCCACTCACGACCACAAGGTTGAGGAACGTGAGTGCCATGATGAAAATGATGAGGAGTGTCGTCCAGATGTTCGAACGTCTAATCTGCCTCACTGCCAAGAACCAACCGACACGAAGCGAGCGCATATCAGTTGGGCATTACGGTAATGACCAACTCCCCCGCAGTGAGACCCTTTATCACTTCAACGACACCAGTTGATCCTTTGAGTCCGAGTGAGACCTCAGTTTCTTTGACCTTTCCCCCTTCAAGGACGTTCACGTATTTTTTATCGTCTTTTGTCATGACCGCACGTAATGGGACAAAAAGTACATCATCTTTTCTCTCTGTTGCGATGACGATGTTTGCGGTCATGCCCGAACGTATGCGCATATCTGCTTTATCAAACCTCAGGGTGACCTTGTAGGTCGAGACTCCCTCAATGATTGTCTCCGCTGGGTCGATGATTGAGACAGAAGCGGGAAATGGGACGTCTGAACCATATGCATCAAGAGTGACTTGCGCTTTATCTCCTACCGAGATCTTCGCTACATCGACTTCAGGAACGTTTGCTTCGATCTGAAAATTTCCGTTACTCATGAGCCATACAACTGGAGTATTCGGAGAGACGGTCTGCCCTATCTTTGCATCCTGTTTTGTGACGATACCAGCAAATGGCGCACGCAGGCTCATCTTTGCAATCTGAACATCATAGTTATCGAGCGTTGCTCGCATCGAAGCGATACGCGCCTCTTGCGCAGCGATAGACTCGGGTGTTGCTCCAGCTTTCTTCAGTGCAAGCTGCTCTTTTGCGACAGAAAGCGCCGAGGCAGCAACACGAAATGCTTGGGCTACACTCTGTACCCCGGAGATTGTTGTGTTGATATTGCTTCGTGCTCCTGACACCGAGAGTTTCCACGCATCGATATTCGCTTGCGTCGTTTGGCTTGATGGTTGTATCCCATTGATCGCCCGCGCAAGAAGGTCTAAATAGTACTTGACGCTATCGAGCGCAGTGTTGGTCTCTCCGATCGCAACCTCGGCATTTTTTTCTTTGTCCCATCCCTTCATGTCTTGTGACCATGTCTTCAGCATGTCTTCGAGGACTACGCGCTCACTCTGAAGACTGATGAGTGCATTTGCGTCGTTTATGGGCGGGGTGAATTCTGGATTTCGCGTTCTGGGGTTACGGAAAAACTGATCGATCATGTTGTGTACCACATCGTCTGAAGTGGTGAATGCAGCTTCAAGTTTGCTGAACAATGTCTTGTTTGAGTCAGAGAGCAGAGACTCGGCACTTGCGACCCCCGCGAGAGAGACCGCGATATCTTCTTGTCTGCTTCCTGTCTGGAGCTGTGCCAAATTCGCAGTTTCATAATCGATATTCGCCTTTGCTTGTGCACGGAGAGTTGTGAGCTCAGAGGTATCAAGTCTGGCGAGAATATCTCCACGAGCTGCTTGTGTGCCAACTTTGACAGGTTCAGTCAATACACGCCCTCCTTTCTCAAACCCAAGCTGTACTTCAGACTCGGAATTCACTCTCCCAGTAACTGATACCTCCTGAACAACTGAACCCCCAATCACGGTAACTGTTTGATAGTCGGGTGTCGTTGGAGGGCGGACAAAATAATATATACAGCCGATAGCGAGGAGACTAAAGATTATCGTGAGTACCTTGTGGGTCTTTATATACTGGAGAATAATTAACATACGATTATTATCTCACAATAACACAAAGAATAAAGAGCCATACCCCACTGAACAAAGTTAAGAAAAAAAATGCACCAAGTTCGCACTTGTTGCATTCAAGGTTTTCTACGCCACCTTCTTCGGCCAAATCCTTACATAGCTCCAATAAGGAACTCGTGAATACTTTTTTTTGTAAGACGGGAGTAGCTCCACCGGAAGCCAGAGTATGGCGTGCTGTCGGGGCTGAGTGAAATACTCGCGCAGAAGCGTATCTTTCGGAACAACGAACACTCGTGGTGGCTTACTTTCCACGGTGGTGAGAAAAACAGCATAGTCGACAAAACAAAGCGTTGAATATGAAACCATGACTTTGGTGTAAGGACGGCGCGCAAACTTGTTGGTAATCAGATTGGCAGGGTTCTGGAACGAACAGCGTCTGCCGTTGATGAGCAGTGTTTCCTGCAAAAAACGCCCATCACCTTCCCTCTCGCGCGGCAACAGTTCAACCGTGCAGCCATCATGACGCGCCATCGACATGCAGTGACTCAGTGCGTATAGACGGGCATCGCTGTTCGGCTCGAAGGGAAGCGGAAGTGCGTAGGGGAAAGGCGCAACTGTGCGTACGTTCGCTGAACAACTTGTATTGTGCATTACTGGACTCCAAAAGGTTACTGAAGAAAGAACTCGTGCTGCTACTCTTTATGTTGTAACACCACTCCCTCAAGGGAGCAATATTAAAATTGTTCAAGTAGGCGGAAGAGTAATCTTACCGGCTCTCCTGCAGCGCCTTTCCCGAGATTGTCACCGTCGGTTGAGGTCATGCGAGGCGCGATATCGATATGCACCCATGGGTAATCTTTTGCGAATTGATAGAGGAACATCGCCCCTTGTATTGCACCACCATAGCGACTCTTTCCGTCATTTGCCCAGTCGCCGAAGGTGCCTTTGATTTCCGCTTCGTATTCATCCCAGAGTGGGAGTGGCCAGACATAGTCCCCTGTCGCTTCGCCAAGCGCGCGGAAACGGTTCTCAAGCTCTTGATCACGGGTGAATATTGCTGAGGCATGGTGTCCAAGTGCAACCATCGCGGCACCAGTGAGCGTCGCGACATCAACAACGAGTCTCGGCTTGTAGCGTTTTGCATATGTGAGCGCATCAGAGAGGATAACCCGTCCCTCTGCGTCAGTGTTAAGTATCTCGATGGTCTTGCCTGACATGCCTTTCAAAACATCGCCGGGGTGGTATGAAGAGCCACTGACCATATTTTCTGCTGCGGGAATAAGCGCGACCACATTTTTTTTGAGTTTGAGTCGTGCAGCGAGAATGATGGAGTGGATAACTGCGGCACCTCCCGACATATCCATGTGCATTTCATAAATCGCATTCGATGGTTTCAAATTGAGTCCGCCCGAGTCAAAGGTCACGCCTTTTCCAATCAGTACGATAGGATACTCATCTGCACTAGCACCATTGTATTCCATGACAATAAAGCGTGGTGCATCATCAGAACCCTTGCCGACGCCGAGTATGGCGCCCATGCCGAGTTCTTCCATATCCATCTCGTCGAGTACCTTCACATCGATGGGGAGGCCTACTGCTGCCTCGAGCGCAGCTTCAGCTAAAAGTGACGGTGTCATGTCACCACCTGGGGTGTTGGCAAGTGTGCGGGTTGCATTCACTTCTTCACCGATGGCCTTACCTTTATTGAAACCTTGCACTATCTCCTTGTCTGCCTTTCCAACCACGACAACATCAGTCAGTGCACTCCAGCCTTCTTTTGGTTTTGTCATATATTTGGTGAACTCAAAATTCGCCATCTCAAGATTGACCGCGATAAGCTCAGCAAGTTCTTCTTTTGCGATATCGAGATGAGGATATACGAAGTCGGCGAAGTTGATTGCGACTTTCTTTGTCTTCGCTGCTTTTGCTGACGAAACCACACGACGCACGAGCGTTATGAGCTTACGGCGAGTCATCTCTTCCTTCTTCCCAGTCGAGAGCGAGATGGACATTTTGCCGTCTTTTTGTACGACCATATCCGAATCCGCGGACAGGACTACTGGGGTATATGCTTTTGACGCCGCACGTGTGGAAAAAGTATATTTCATATCTTTGGATGATTATTTTTTTATCCTACACCTCCGTATTTTTCAGGCAAGCTTGGGGGTGTGGGATTCGACCGCCATTATTTCTTCAGAAACACACTCACTTTTGCCCAGATGGATTTGTCCATGATCATTGAGGTTGTGAAGTGCCCACCTTTTTTGATGTACAGTGGTTTAAACTTCTTCTTAGTGGCAAATGCACGCAGTGGTGCAACTGGGATGGTTTTGTCATCGAGTGCGTGTGTGACAAACAGGCGTGAAGAATCAATCTGTGCGGCATCAGTCTTTGGGCTAAAAAGCTTTCCTCCCTTAAGACGCTTCCAAGCATTCTTCTCGGGACGATAGGCGGCACCAAAGCCTTCATCAAGGAGATAGGTGAGGTAGTCGAAGGGTTCGGTTTTTGAAGGTGCCTTCCAGTCGATAACCGGCGAAAGTGCAACCGCTTTTGCAATAATCGGATACTTCAGTGACAACATCGCTGCAGCACCACCAAAGCTTGCTCCGACGACCACAATCTCACTGATATCAAGTAGATACTCGATACCATCGTAGACATTCATAAACCCCGCATTGAGACCCTCAGCAACCATGAGCACATCTACTTCAGGGCTTTCGGCGAGGAACTCACCGTCGGACTCCCAGCTACCGCGATAGCGCGGATGGAAAACCCAATAGCCTTTCTTTGCGAAGAATTCCCCCACTTTCTTCTTTGAGGGCATCGCAGGGCAACCATCAAGAATAATGATTGCCTTATGTGACGGTTTCTTCGGCATATAGAACTCCGCAACGATGTCCTGCGCGAATCTCGTCCGTCCTGAGTATGTTTCTGTAGATTTTTTAGTTTTGGTTTTCATATTTCAAGAGTACATCTAATAGCTTTCGAATGCGAGACATGGAGAAGGTGGCGCAGGAGACGTATTCAGAATACGTTGACTAAGCCACTGAGGCTCCATAACGAAGCAGGCGAAGCTAGTAGATGTGCTCGGCTACGGATGGAGGTGGGAGGTTTCAACCCCACACACATCACAAGTATCCGACAGACACCCTCCCGTCCACACCTTGTATGCTTGCCAGAGTGGCAGCACTATCATAAAACTGCGCAAGTCTGCGATTCGTCTGAACCACCAACCAATGCGACCATAAAATTTTATCTCTAGTCCCCACAAGTCTATCAGTACTCCTGCCCAGCCATCACCTGCTGGGATAGCATTTACGGGTCTTGGTACGTCATAAATAGGAAGTTCTTTGCTCTCAAACTCATGCTGAATTACCCTCGCAACATAACGTCCATCATAGAACGCAGTTTGTGCCCAACCCGAATATTTTGTTTGCGCCCCATCGCCGATGACAAATATGTCCGTAAAGCCCTTTGCATATAAATGCTCATCAACTTCAACTTTTCCTGTCTTGTCTACGGTAAACCCAGTTTGCTCGTAGAGTTCGTTTGCGCGTACGCCAGCTGTCCAAATGACCGTACTGGTCTTCATTTGCATGTCTTTAAGATAAATATCTTCGATTTCTTGCTTCATCACTCGGCGATTCATGAGGAGTGTCACTCCAGAGCGACGCAAGTGCTCCTCAATTGGGTCTGTAAAATCTTTCGGCAAGCGAAAGAGTACCTTCGATGCACCTTCGATAAGTGATACTGACACAAGAGTTGGATCAAGCAGCATTTCTTTTGCTAATCCTTGTGCATACTCAACTAGCCGCCCAGCAAGCTCAACCCCTGTAGCCCCTCCCCCGACTACAACAAAATTTGCATCTCGGATTTTATCAGAGGTCTCATTGTGCTCTTTCATTAAATACAGCGTTGCAATAATTTGTTCTTTGAGATGGAGCGCTTCGGCGACTGTTTTCATTCCATATGAATGTTCCTTGAGCCCAGGAATACCCATGTAAGTCGTTTCGCTTCCAAGTGCCAAAATCAGTTTGTCATAAACATACTCCTTTTGTGATTCTCCAACGACCTTTCTTCCTGCAACATCAATATGAAGTACTTTGTCTTTCGCAATTGTCACACTGCTACCCTTGAAAATGAGCTCGAGCGGAATACATACTTCAATTGAAGAATTGCCGGTCACATAACGATACAGTGCGGGATTGTATTCAAAATGAGGCTTGCTCGCAATCAGGGTAATAACACAATCGTTGTTAACCCTGCGCGACAGTTCAAGTGCGGCACGAATTCCTCCAAAGCCACCACCAACAATCACTATGCTCTTTTTATTGTTCAGTTCGGTCATGTGTATGTTTGTATGTTCGCTCATTTTACCAGAACGCGTTTCTCAACGCGGATTGCTGCATACGAAACAAACGCAATCAAGATGAATGCATTGAGTGCAAGCATGGGGATGGTAACGTAGCCGAATTCAATCATATTGATAATATCGCAAGATGGCAGACCAGGAACCACTGGGCAAGTGAGGTTAATGCTGCTGTAGGTTAGAAGCATATCTTTCACCCAATTATAGAGTGCAACAGCACCGCCAAGAACGGAGAGAAAAAGTGCATAAGGAAAGATGGCGCGATCATTTCTCCACAATGCAAGGGCAAAAAGAGCTGCTAGTGGATACATGAAAATTCGCTGTGTCCAACAAAGAATACACGCTTGATATCCCATGACCTGTGAAAACGCTAAGCTACCAAAGGTTGCTGCAATTGCCAAAAGGAAACCAAGTCGGAGCGCGTGAAAAGAGAGAAACTGCATGAGCTTCTGAAAAGTATCTTTCATTCCGACGTGTGCAAAAAGCACAAAGAGGGTGAAAATATTTCCCAACACAGTCGCGATCGCTAGCACTTTGGTGAAGATGACTCCTAGATCCATTTCTCGAGTATTAGTTGGGTGCGGTTAACGGTGTTAATGGAGCGAGAGCAGGTGAAGTTGTACTCACCACTCCCCCCAAAGCGGGAGGAAGTGCGTCCGTGCAATTGGCCTTCTTCGCTAAATCTACGAGTTTTTGATCTCCGGTGAGCTCAGTGCCGTCAGGAAATCTCCAAGTTGGGTAGCTCATAATTTTTTTCGCTGCACATATTGGAGTCTGACTTTTGTCGAGGTTTGAACACTCAACGTATGGAAGTGCGGAAGCAGCGTCGCCAAAGTCCTCTTTTTGCGTCTTGCAATGAGGGCACCAAAATGCACCGTAGAACACAACGCCCTTATCCTTGAGGCACTGCGCAAGTGGAAGATTTGGCCCTGATGCAACCGCACTTGAAGTAGCTACGGGAGTGCCATCTGTGACAATATCTGATTGATTTCCACTCACAAGATAGAGTATGCCTCCAATTACGATGATAAGTGCTAGCGCACCAACTATTAAGCTTTTGTCATTCATATTGCTAAGTTATGCCAATTAATGTCTTATTTGCGATTATATACGAGTTTCTGCTTTGAGGAAACTCCTCACGCACCGAACGAGGGTTCTGGATAACTTCGGTGTATTCCACAAATTTAATACATGCTATAATTTACCCCATATGACAGCACACAAGATATTACTGGTTGAAGATAGCGAACCACTTCGGAAGGTGCTCGCAGAAAAGCTTCGTGATGAAAACTATGACGTTACTGAAGCAGGTGGAGGTGAGGAGGGGTTAAAATTCGCATTAGAAATGCACCCCGAGATGATTATTACCGATATAGTCATGTTTCCTGTTGATGGACTTGAAATGGTGAAGCAAATTCGTAACGCAGGCGCATGGGGAGAAGAAGTGTATGTGATTGCACTCACCAATCAAAATTCGCAAGAAGAGGAGGCTCGACTCACTGGACTCAATCTCAATGCATACCTTGTTAAGGCAGAAACGGGCCTTGATGACGTAGTAAAGCATGTCAAAGAAGTTTTCAAGACGAAAAAGTAATATTCATTTAATATCTCAAATCATATGGAAACTGAGAACAAAAAGACTGTGCTTATCGTCGAGGATGACGTTGCCCTCCGAAGTGTTTTGATTGAAAAAATGACAGACGAAAAATTTACCGTGCTCTCAGCCGCTGATGGTGAGCTTGGGCTTGCTGCTGCACTCGAGCATCACCCACACCTTATCCTTCTCGATATTTTTATGCCTCGGATGGACGGGATTACTATGCTGTCAAAACTCCGCTCAACAGATAGTTGGGGTAAAAACGTGAACGTCATAGTGCTGACAAACTCAACAGACGCACAGACGATAGCGACTGTTTCGGGTTTTGGTGCCACCGATTTCCTCATTAAGAGTGAGTGGAGCCTCGAAGCCCTGGTTGCCCGCATTCGCGAACGATTGGGGGAATAATCATGAGCAGTTTAGAAAGTAGTGAACAGTACTACAATAGCAAAAAATTTGTTTTGCAGACTTCGGTATTGCAAGCGGCTTTTGGGATAACTGAAGAAGAAATGATGGAGATCATGCAAGGTGAAAATGCAAAAGACCCTCGCTTGGCAGGTATGCTTCTATGGATAGACAAATTCTCAGTACCGTTAAGTGCAGCATTGCTTGAAACACCTGAATCTGAGCGCGCAGAACTGTTTGGACTCCTAGAAAAAAATCAACTCCACGAAGCAGCAGAACGTTTCCTTTTGGCACACCCTGAATTTCAAGTTCCAAAGGAATCACTTGCACGCAGTAGTGAAGATACTCTCCATTAGAATATGAGTATGGCTACGCGATACTGGTTGATGAAATCGGAGCCCCGAAGCAATGCGGAAGACCGCTTGCCACGGGGCAAGCCAGATGAAGGATATTTATCTATTGATGATTTGAAAAAACTCAAAAAGTCACCTTGGACTGGAGTACGAGGATACCAAGCGCGCAACTACATGCGTGACGAAATGAAAATTGGTGACATGGTCGTCTTTTACCATTCGAACACAAAAGAGGTCGGCCCCGCAGGCCTCGCCAAGGTGGCCACACTTCCCTACTCTGACTTTACGCAATTTACTGCAGATTCAAAATATTTTGATATAAAAAGCAGGAAAGAAAAACCGACTTGGATTATGGTCGACGTGAAATTCGTTAAAAAATTCTCGCGCATTATCTCACGCGAGGAAATGAAAAAGGTGAAAGCGCTCGAGAAGATGGCACTCTGGAAATACATGCGTCTCTCTATCACCCCACTCTCAAAAAAAGAATACAACACCATCATCAAACTTGCAGAGAAAGTCTAGTTTAAGTGTGCACATGTTAGTGATTTGAAAAATGGATGAATCACAAGGCGCGGAGTGAGTGATACTCATGAGCCGTACTCTGGGGTACGGTGATTGAGTTCGCGAGCGACGCAACGCAGTGAGTCGCCGTTTTTAATAATCGCCACAAAACGAAAGGGCGCGCTACAGGGTGAAGTGTATGCGCGCCGTATTCTTAGGCCCAGTGTTGGGATTCGGAAATCTGAACTGGGGGGTGAACTCTGTTTGAAGCATACTCTCTCCTAAATATAATGCAAGTGTATCTACAATAAAACAGTGCACAAGTCGCTTTACAGTGCAAATATACGGCGTAGCATAGTACATGGGCATCTTTGCACACAGTACAACTAACTTGAAGGAGTCGTAGAAATGAATCCGGAAAGAGCTCCCAACTGGGATAGCATCCAACTCAAACTTGGGCCTTACCTATACCAATACGGGGAGGATACTTCCCCTAAGGACAGCGGGCATTTCAGCCGTTGGATGGGAAGGCACTCAGGTCAATTCTTTACTTTTTTCAAACAACAACAACACAACAATCCGGAGCGCCTCATTGCGTGGTGGCGCCAGATAGAGAGCAACAAGATCACAAGCAGTCCGTCTTCACCGCAGGGCGCAGAATGGAGTGCAATCTCCAATGATTGGAGTGCGTATCTCCAGCAAACAACCCTTTCCGCAGCATGAGCGGACAGAATTCGGAAGGCCGCCCTTGGGCGGCCTTTTAATTTTCAAGAACTCTATATCCCAGCGAAGAGATTTCTCGTATAAGTTTTTTTTCACTCACATGATCGTCATTGTAAAAACTCCTACACTCAAGTGACGAGGGGTCAACGGTCGCATGGGTTACTCCACGAATGAGAGATAATACGTTTGCTATATGTGTTGCACAAGTCTTACAACTAAGTCCGTCGATTGAGAAATTCACTTTCTGTATCGCCATTGTTATAAAGATTACCCAAATTAATAATTCTCAGATTTTGTTGTTTTGTATTCAATTACTTTGATAGTGCCTTCCATGTCAAAATGACCACGGGTCTGCCCCCTGTATGTTCCGGTTGCTACCACACCTTCACTACACATCAGCGAACAGTAGAACGTAAATGTTCCACTCTCAACCGCGAGTAGCTCCCTCGTCTGTCTTGACGAATGGGGTGAGAGTACTTCATTTACACCATAAGCATCAATAGCAAAACCATGATCAATGTCATCATCGTTGAATATCGTTACCCTAAATCGATCGCCTTTGGTGAGAAGAATGTGGTTGGGCTCATAACTCCATGTTCCCTTTGGGATATGAATAGTAAATTCAACATATTTTCCGTTTACAAATGGAGTGGCAGCAGTTTGCGAGAGTTTGAACGCTCGAACAAGAAATATGACAGAGATGATGGCAATGAGAGTCAATGCAATGAGCACTCGTGTCTTCATGTGAATTACGAGAGAATTGAGTAAACAATAATGACTATGAGTATCGTCAGCGTGACATACCAATTCCTTCTCAAGTAAAGGGCTTTGAGCAGAGCGTCTTGTGTCTCTTTGCTCTCAAGTCTACCTGCTCCATATCGAGACCCCTCCTCGGAAATTTTCCTTTTTGCAAGCAGTACGTCGATTTGTTTATCAAGTTCCAATATACGTTCGTGTTGCTTTCCTTCTGAAAGAAAGGTCATTTTATGCCCACGCTGCTCCAAAAGATGCTGCCCTATCTCATGCTCAAGCTGTTTGATGTGGTGCATTTGATTTCCAACAAGTTGGCGCCGCTCTTTGCTATATCCCCACCAAAGTGGAAGGAGGATCAGGAATAGAAACAGTGTGCTTGCTCCAGAAAACGCACCAGCAAAAATTCCCTCGCCATTGGAAACACTACCAACAAAGGCGACAGGAAACATGCTTCCAATAAATGTCGCTACTGAAGTATAGGCCATAGAAGAGTATATCCACTCATGAGAATACGAACCAACGGTGATGAGGAGTGCAGTAAACACCACAAATAGCCAGCCACTGAAATTGTCAAACTTCGATTTGTGTTTGGTGAGCCATGCCAGCGAATTAACTCCGATGGTTGTAAGTGACATAAGAACAAGGAGTGGAAAGACTCGTCCAATCGCGTGAATGAGAAAAAGTAAAACTCCATACAGTGCACTTCCCGAAAGTACCGCACTGATAAGGAGCAGCGGGATAGCTGGGAATGGACAGCCGACGCCAATATTGCCAAGGAAGAGTCCTACATAGAACATCTTTCCGGTTCCCTTTTTTCTGTTCATAAAATCCGGGGATTTTCCCACGTAGGTCGGCATTCGTAGCGAAACAAGCCCGAGTTCACCAAGCGACAAGATATATGCAAACAACCCTCCCAAAAAATACACCCAGGGAATGATCATTGTTAATGCTTGGGGCGGGAAAAGGTCTACCCATAGTGCTCCAAGCGCACCAAGCGCACCTCCATAGAGCGTCAGTGCAGAGCCTACACCAAGCGCGAACAACAGAATCATCCCAAGTGCACGTAAGGTGTGGCGTTCACGCGAAATGGGTATAGTAACGAATGCGAGTGGGAGTGTGCAGGGAAGAAAAATTGTCAGCAATCCTGATAGAAAAGCAAATATAAACCAGAACGCGGTGTCTGTGGGAACTGCACCACCATCAGCAAGCGCCCACATAAATGCGACTATAGATACGAAAATAAATAACAGGAAAGCGATTATCGTAAAGAAAATCGTAATTGAACGTTCATGTCGTATTGGTTGTCTCATATTAAAAAGTACGTTCGCTAATGCCTATGCAATTCCTTTTGCTCCCTCTTGCGAAAGCTTCTTCAGCTTCTCGATAAATTGCTCTTCATCATACCCACCAGATGCAAAAAGCTCGTTATTGAGAATAATTCCTGGTGAAGCAAATATTAAATGCTCACGTGCGAGTGCTTGCCCCTCTTCTGTTAGTGCCGAAATTTCGCGCACTGTGACGTTCCTCCACTCCCCTTTTTTTGCTTCCCAGAACTCTAGAAAACTTTTGCAGTGAGTACATCCTGGTGAAGTGAGGACGAGGAGTGATACAGTTTGCATCCCGTTAAAAGTAGGACGCGGACAGATGAGCTGCCCTACCTACTTTATTAATGCTGATAATGCTCTTTATCATAATACTAAAAAATTATAGACCGTGTCCGCGACTTCTAACGGGAAGCATTACTCCTATTATAGACGATATTTGTGATATTGTTTATCCCCAGCAGAGTTTTCTGCCATGATACCGGCGGCCTACTTCGTGAAAAGCAGAGCACGTACCTCAGCAACTCCCTCTTTGGTTTTTGCTGAAAATGGCAAATGTAATATTTCACCGAGTGCGACTTTGTATGAGCGTAGCGTCTCAGAACGCTCTTTCTGGTTGAGGGTATCAATTTTATTGAGAAGAACGAGGAGTGGATGGCCTTCTTCTTGTGCAGCCACAATGAGTTCTTTGTCATAATCAGTAAGTGGGTGACGTGCATCAACAATGAGGACAAGATATTTGGGACGTGCTTCTCCCCCAGTGATATACCAGAGAATATGCTTGCGGATGTCCTCGGCTTCCTGTGCTGGCATCATGGCGAAGCCGTAGCCAGGCAAATCAACGAAAAACATATTTCCACTTACCATGAAAAAGTTAATTTCCTGTGTCTTGCCTGGAGTCTGAGAAGTACGCGCAAGTCCATTTACTCCAAGTAGTGCGTTTAAGGTTGACGATTTGCCAACATTTGAGCGACCGACAAATGCTACTTGCGGCATGGGAGTCTGCATAATTGAGTCACTACCCTTAATTCCGCGCATAAAACGTGCGTCATAGGGACCCAAGCCTTGTGCTTTTGCATTTTTCTTCTTCTGGTCTGCTTTTCTGGGTTTTCTATTTTGCATATACAATCTTTTCCATCGAAGGAGTGCCACACTCGCGTGAGAGATGAAATACGACTGCGCCAAGGCGTAGTCGCGTCACAAAAGTCATTATCCAAGAAAATTACGCTCTGTCAATGTATTCCTAGTATAGTGACCAAAAAGTTCCTGTTTGTACTGTAATTTTCACATGCTATACTCTTAATACTTTCGTGAGCATTTTGCTCTGAGTGATTAACCAAAGGTTGGTAGTAACATTTATTTTCATGAAACAAGAACACCATACAGAAGAAGTTATCTTTGCGGATAACGTTGACATCATCTCAACACAACCAACGAAGCAATCGAGGGACAATCTGAGCATTCCTCTCGCTATTGTTTTCTCTGGTATCCTTATCGCAGGAGCAATTCTCTTTACCGATAAGCCTTCAAAAACTATTGCGGTTGCCGACCAAGTTCCCGTAAAGGCAGTAGACGGGGCCGACTCACAAGTGGCTGACCCAGCAGTGCTTGCTATTAAAGCTGATGACCATGTACTCGGAAACCCGAATGCCGATGTGATTATCATTGAATATAGCGATGCGCAGTGTCCCTTCTGTCAGCGTTTTCACCAAACAATGCTCAAAGTAATGGATGCCTATGGCAAAAACGGTCAACTTGCTTGGGTATATCGTCACTTCCCGCTCGAACAAATTCACCCATACGCGCAGAAGGCAGCAGAAGGTCTTGAGTGTGCTGCTGAACTCGGAGGAAACAGTGCCTATTGGAAACTCATCGATAAATACTTTGCCGCTGACACTGAGTCAGTCGCCACTTCGGAGCTACCGAAACTTGCTGCGGCAATCGGCCTCGATCAAGACAAAATGGCAACCTGTATCGCGAGTGGTAAGTATGAGAAACGCGTACAACGTGACTTCTCCGAAGGAGTAACAATTGGAGTAAAAGGAACTCCATATACAGTGATATGGAACAAGAAGACAGGAAAACAGACTGCGATCAACGGAGCATACCCCTACGAGCAAGTAAAGACTGTTATCGGGCTTGTCTCGGCCTCACAGCAGAACCCCGCGAACTAACGAAGAGAGATAAGAGATAGGAAATAAGATATATGAAAACACATCCGCTTGTCGGATGTGTTTTCTTTGAATTTTCTTATCTCCTATCTCGTATTTCTTATCTCTGCCATTCCTAAGGCAATCCAAGTTCGATCTTGAGATCTTCCGAGGGCTGCCATTCTGGCTCAAAGGTAATATCCACACGGACCTCAACGCCGAATTTTTTGGTGAGTGTCTTCTCGACATTCTGGATAATTTCATCTCCATACGGACAGAAAGGAGTGGTGAGTGTCATGAGCACATCAATACCGTCTTCTCCAATTTCAATACCGTAGACTAATCCGAGTGTGACAATATCGACGTGAAGTTCTGGATCTTTGACGGCCTTGAGTGCAATCGAAACATTTTCTTTGTTGAGAGTGTCCATATATTTAAATTGTGTCGAACCCCCCGTTGATAATCTTCTCGGCGAGTTCTTTGCCACCTGTCGCAATGAGTTTCCCTCCGCGCATAACCGATACTGTATCAGGAGTGACATACTCGAGGACGTTCGGGTGATGTGAGACGAGTAAGAAGCCGATCCCCTTTGCTTTGAGCAGATTGATGCTTGTGTACACTTTTTTCATCGCGTCGATGTCGACACCAGAGTCTATTTCGTCGAGGAGCGCAATCTTTGCCTCAAGTACGAGAAGTTGCAACAGCTCAGATTGTTTTTTCTCTCCACCCGAAAGACCAC
>JAYSWT010000171.1:0-1538 GCA_043717905.1 bacterium
GCGGAGGTCACAGATCGGTTTGCGGGAGTGACGGCCGTCAAGATCAATGACTTCGTGAATCATGGATTAAATTTTCATCAGGATATGTTATGAGATGTGAGTTGAAGTATCAGCTAGGGTGACGGCCAATGAATCTGAGTAGCTAAGTTGTTGCGTCGCAATGCTCACTCTGTTATCTTCTAATTTCACGGAGTGCTACGGTACCTGGCCTGTAGCGATGAGGTTTCTTCACTCCACCGGTTGCTGGCGCACTTTTCTTAGCTCCTTTAGTTGCCAGTTGTTTCCGCGATGCCTTGCCACCCGTATTCTTTTTCGCAGTCAGTTTATTTCTCGCCATGTAATTAAATAGTTTCGTAAGATTCGAGAGAGAAAATATTGTAGGGAAATTGTTGCAAGCAAATTCTGGGGGCATTTTGCCTGACGGTATGCTATTTGTAGCATACAATTATGACGTCGAATGGCCTCCGTCCAATCGTCTTTGTGAGCCTGCATGTGAGCAGGTATGTAATCGATATGCTTATCGATTTATTATATAATTTTCTTCAGATTTATAATTTCTCTGGATATTTTGAAAATGCCTCTTAGGACGAAAAATGGACAATGGAAATCGGATCGGTGAGGACATTATCGAGAATATATTTTTTTAAATGTTCTTTGACAGGTTGACTTAATTTCCAATTAACGGGCTGCTTGTTTGTGTAATTGACCTCGTTGATCTGATTTCTCGGCTGATTGACTCGCGGATTGGGTCTATGTTCTCTTTCTGAAACACTCTCGGTGTCATGATCTCTGTCGTAGCCGCTAGTCCAGTCTACAGAAGTGGGCAGATATTCTTCACTACTGCTGTATGAGCTTTGATTGGGATACTTCAAGGAATATTTGCCGAACCGTTCAACTTTATCTGTAAAAGGACTGTATGTTAAAAGATGATCAGCATCCAGAACTCTTTGATTATTTCGTCTAATAATATTTGGTTCCGACGTTGCATCGCTACTGAATGAATCGTTTCTGAAATCTGAGCGAGCCATTTGCTTTGATGTTTGATGACTGTAGGGAGGAGGTCGGGAAGTCATGTTGTAATTATCCAATGGGGAGTATCTCGATGCTCTAGGGGAACTTTGAACTCTAGTAGGAGGACTGCATGAATGGGTTGGGTATTGTATGTTATATTGATTGCTCTGTAGCTCTATCTGAATAAGAGGATTTGGAAATTGACACTTTTGCGTATCGTTGGTCGTTATAGTCTTCAGTTTGGTAGTGCTGGCTATTTCTTGGGTTGTCTCCATCGTCAACACGATCTCTTTGTCGTTGAATATAAAAGTGATGTTTGTAGACCTCGTGTATTTCGATTTTCGATATTCGTCCTCTCGTTTCGCGTTGCTGCGGCCGTCCGACCCGGGAACGACGGAGACACCTTAAAGAAAGGAGGGGTGAGGCCGAAGGGGAGGTCACCACAAATAGCCCCCACCGGAAAGCGCGGAGCGTGGGGGGTATGATAGGAATGTGGTCTTATGAAGTGGTAAACGCGTGTCGTGGGT
>JAYSWT010000172.1:0-1536 GCA_043717905.1 bacterium
GCAATTTTAAATAGGCGACGTTTATACAATTATCAGGTCCTCCTGCTGAGCCATCGTGTGACCTAAACATTGTGTATAACTAATTCACTGGTATATAAAATTAATTTTTAGATTTGCAATCCATCGAGTGTATATTACGGTGATAGCTGGGCTACTTGCTATTCTTTTCCTTGATACAAGAAGGTTCAACAATGTTCCGAAAACTTACTATCTGACTGTATATCTCGTGTGAGTGCAGCTGCTGCTCCAGCTTCTCCACATCTGCAATGGTCTTTACTGGCAGACTGACATTAGACGGGAGCAGACCATTCTTTGTCGGATCTAGGCCTCGTTGATGCCTGGTCAGCTCCTGGAGTGTTGCCTTGATGATTTTAAGCTCCTCTTTAATCTCGGCATTCTGTTGCAGCAGCATTTGAACAGCAGAGGACTCCATCCGTACTCCTTAAATAACAACAAATAAATAAACCACAAATGTGCCACAACAGACAAACACGAAAGCATCCAAGATAAATACCAAATGCACTACAAGAATGTTTAACTCGGGGAGTTCTTAAACGGCAAAAGTTTTTGGGGTCAAGGTCACGTGATTCTGCTTTATTACTATTGATAATTTGTATTATGATTATGATAAAAAGCCATGTACACTCATCAAACGCTTCACATAATTTTGCAATTATAAATTGATTCAATATAATGATGTCATATATTTATCCGTCAAATAATCTTGACTAAAAATAGTTATTTGCATTTTAAATCATATAGTGCAATCGTTAAATGTCTAAATTAACCTGTAATTCCAATATCTGACACAAATAACATAAAAATTGACTACCTAATTTAACTAAATTCTAGTCAATGTAGCTTAATTCGAACCTGCACTCAGTGACTCTGATTCTGACCACCATCAGCCGGCTGATGAAGGTTCAACCTGCGTGCCAATCTTGGCACCCTAGACCGGGCATCATTCGGGTCCTTGTGACGTTGGTATCCTGATCTATCCACCAACTGTGATCTTGAATCAAAAGATTACGACCTGGCGAACGCCTCCTCTCTGGCATCACGATATCCCGATCCAGCCAATGAGCCCTCTCTACTTTCTTCACGATACCCCGATCCTGCCAATGACCTCTCTCTACCATCCTCACGATATCCTGATCAAGCCAATGACCTTTCTCTGCCTTCTTCGCGATATCCCGATCTGTCCAATGCCTCCTTTCTAGCATGACCATATGCCGACCTGACCACTGTCTCCACCTCCAAAGCAGCACGAGAACCCGATCTGGCCACCGATTCCTCTGTAGCATCATCAAATTCCAAAATGGCCAATGACCCCTCTACATCTTCACGAGATCCCGTTCCGGCCACCGTGTTTTTCCCGGCATCAAAGAATGTTTCCGTGAGACAATGAGGTCCGGATCTCTGTACCGACTCCGGTCGGACACATCCCAGCAATGTGTCAATGCTTCGTGTTGATGTTGGCGTTGATGACCGACATTCTGAAACGGCACCAACACGATCTAAACAAAGTTGCATGTC
>JAYSWT010000173.1:0-1534 GCA_043717905.1 bacterium
CCGGCGATGGCGGACTACTTGGAACACGAGGTGGAGCCGGGGATCGGCTGCGCCAGTGACGCCGACCTTCTGAGTTATGCCCGGGCCAAGGGCAGCACCATCTACCATCCGTCAGGCACCTGCCGGATGGGTATCGAGGATGACGCCGTCGTCGGGCCGGACCTGAAAGTGAAGGGCATCACTGGCTTGCGCATCGCCGATGCCTCGATCATGCCGCGGCTCGTCTCGGGCAACACCAACGCGCCAGTGATCATGATTGGTGAGAAGGCTTCGGATCTCATCCTCGCAGACAGCGCCGCCTAGATGAACCTCATGTTGATCAAAGAAATCCAACTGAAGAGATCCACATAATTCAATATTTCTTGACCTTGCAGTCATACTCTTCCACTTTTCATGCGATTCATATCCAATAGGGTTTAGAGAGGTGCTCTTGGTGTCTGCACTATAATTTATTAGAGATTCCAGTATAGCTTTGGAAGAATACATTCCGTTTCCACCTTCAATGACTAAGTTATTAAATGAAAGTATGACATCTTTGAAAAGATGACAAAATGCAAATTGAATTAATCGCACATAATCAGTTTCGACCAAATCACCTCCATCTCCCTTCACAACTTTTAATTTGATATAAAGTATGGTGTCGTTTAAATCCAGGTAGTCGAGCCAACAATGTTAAACTCTACATCGGAAGAGCCTCCAACGGTATTGACAGTAAATATTTCTTCAAAATTGCTGATATCGACCAATACCTGTGTAGGATCGTGATCAAATATGCATAGCTCAGATTTTCCACAAATCATTTTTGAAAGATTGTTCCATACATTCTCCGGCGTTTTGTTGCACATTGCAAGAGGAGGCGCTCCCACACACCCAAAAGATAACAAATACGAAACGTTTGTTATTGATAGATTTACCGTCGCACCCACCAAAACGTCCCCAACTAGACAATGTAAATCTTTCACGCATGAAGCCGTCGCAGCACATGACCGTTTAATAATTAATAAAATTAAATCTTCTCTGTAGTAGTCTATCTTGTTCGGCCAAATCGGAGTTAAGCCTTCTGCCACTTCCGCTCCTGAAGTTGACGCAGAAAGGTCCATCGAAAGGTCCACACATCTTACAGGCCAATGTTTGAGCAACATTGCATCGTAAGACTTCATTGTGCACCAGGCTTCCTCCCGTTCAGATGGTTCCATTGATGAATACCTTTCACTACAATATAAATGTTATTTGACAATAGGACGAGAACACCTTTCACGACAATATAAATGTTATTTGACAATAGGACGAGAACACCTTTCACGACAATATAAATGTTTTGTGTTCATTTTTTCCACGACGTTTAACTCCACGACCAAGCGAGTCAATGGTATCCATTGCTTGTCTCTTCATTGCCGGTAAATTTTCAGAGATTGTGGTCTTGATATTCTCCTTTAATGCTGGAAGAATATCCATTTTTCGTGTCAATACATCGGTTGCTGTAGCTGCTAGAGCGCCTGTTGCAGCCTTTGCGGCAGATAATCCAAGTTTTTTC